>JAAZHL010000321.1 GCA_012510755.1 Leucobacter sp. | reverse complement strand
CATTCGGCAAGCCCGGGATCCGGCAGACTACATAGAGACGCTGCGCACGAACGTGGCCAGCATTCTCGATGTGCCCGAGGGCCTGAAATACAACGTGCCGCCTGGCACCAGGCCTATCGTTTTTCACCGATTGGGCGACGGCGTCGACCAGGTCGACCGACTCTTTTGGGGCTATAAACCGCCGTGGTATAAGCGCGGGCCAGCCAGCAACGCCCGACTTGACACCATCCTGCGGCGATCACCCTTTTGGAAACCGTTGCTTGGTCGACGAATCATCGTACCCGCCGATGGCTGGTATGAGTGGACGGGTGAGAAAGGCGATAAGCAACCCTGGTATATATCCCCAAAGGACGATGCGCCGATCCTGATGGCAGGGCTCACTGCCTGGCAGCCCGAGCGCGAGATACTCGGTAAGCATCCGGTGAACGCACATTGAATGCAACTCTGTGATTAGAGGAAGATCGTGTCCACGATAATTACGTGGACACGATAATGAGTGAAGAATCTCTTATTTCAAGGCGACCAAGGCGCACGTACTCTCGGCGCTTCAAGGCGGAAATGGTGGGGCAATGCTTGCAGGGCGATGTGTCGCTCGCGGCGTTAGCCGTAGAGCACGGTATGAACCCCAACGTTTTGCATCGGTGGGTCAAAGAGCATGAACGCTACGGCCACCACTGCTTGGATGAGGAGGATGGGCCTGCGCGGCGCGCACCTGCCCTGTTGGGTGTTGCGCGCCAACCCACTGCACCGTTCGTTCCTCTACCAGTCAGCGCGAGCCCGCCTGCCGCAGGCCATGACGTCATTCGGCTGGAACTCAAGCGCGACACTGTAACAGTGCTCGTATCCTGGCCGGTGAGCGCCGCAGCCCAATGTGCCGCGCTGTTGCGTGAGTGGTTGCGGTGATTCGCATTGACCAAGTCTGGCTGGCTGTGGAACCCGTGGACATGCGCAGCGGGATGGATCGGTTGCTCGCCCGTGTGATCGAGGTCTTCGTCGCCTCGCAGCCGCACCACGCCTACGTGTTTGCCAACCGCCGCGGCACACGGATGAAGGTGCTGGTGTGCGATGGCTTCGGCATCTGGCTAGCTGTACGACGGTTGCACCAGGGCAGTGTGCACTGGCCCCGGCCCGGTGACACACAAATGGCGCTCACCGCTGAACAAGCTCGTGCGCTCGTCATCGGTCTGCCGTGGCAACGCCTGGGTGAGTACGACTCAATCGTCATCCTCTGACTGCGGATTGGCAATCCGGGGCAGTGCGAATGGTGCGCTGCAAACGGGTCTGGCATTATGGCGGCTATGCCTCTGAAGACAGCACCCAACCTCGACCATCTTGATGCCGACGCCCTGCGGGCGCTGGCGGCGGAATTGATGGGCAAGCTCGAGCGGCAGGCGCAGGATATCCACTTTAAGGACACGCACATCCGCAAGCTCACGCATGAGATTGCGGTGCTGCGCCGTTATCGCTTCGGCAAAAAGAGCGAGCAGCTTGGCGGCGAACAGGGGTTGCTGTTGGAAGACGCGGTCGATGCGGACATCGCCGCCATCGAGCAGGAACTGATCAATCTGGGTGGCCCGCAACCGGAACCGAAGACGGTCACGCAGCCCAAGCGCCAGGCGCTACCGCCGGAGCTGCCCCGCATCCAGGTACGCCACGAACCGCATACCACCACGTGCAGCTGTGGCTGCCAGATGCAACGCATCGGTGAGGATACCAGCGAGAAGCTGGATTACACCCCGGGTGTGTTCAGCGT
>JAAZHL010000320.1 GCA_012510755.1 Leucobacter sp. | reverse complement strand
GAGCGTTTGTGTCAGGTTGCTGGCCATCGCCACGGGCACCCGTGCGGCCGCCCCTGCCGAGATCTTCCACGCGGCAGAGTTCACACCCACCGAGCGCCGCTGCGGCACAATCACCCCTTGCCCGCCGAACGCAGCGACCGAACGAATGATCGCGCCGAGATTACGAGGATCAGTCACCCCGTCGAGCGCCACCAGCAACGGCACTTGCCCCCGCTTTTCGACCTGATCAAGCAAGTCGAGCGGGTGCGCATACTCGTAGGGAGGCACTTTCAGCGCTACCCCCTGATGCACCGTGTCGCGGGTCGTCATGCGGTCAAGCTCTTGACGCATGACCTCCATTACCGGCACCCCGCGACCCACCGCGATGCCAAGGATCTCGCGCGTGCGTTCGTCCATCTCGATCTTCGCGGCGACATACAACGCGGTCGCCGGAATCTTGGTGCGCAGCGCTTCAAGGACGGCGTTGCGACCCGTGACGAGTTCGGCGTCGTCAGTCTTCTTGCGGGGAGCCCGACGGTCACCGGCAGTAGTGTCGCCAGCGCCGTGACGCTTACGCGCAGATTCGAGGCGTTCGCGTGCCGCCTTCGCTTTGCCAGCCGGGTGGTACGGGCGATCCTCAGCCTTTGGAGTCGGCCCGCGCCCTTCAAGCGCTTGCCGGCCCTGCCCACCAGAACCTACCGCCGTGCCACGACTCTTCTTACGAACCGCACCCGGGCGATTCTTCTTGCTACTGCTCATGTCAGACTCCAGCGGGTCTCGGTTGGTCCATCTTCTAGGGTGATGCCGGCGGCGGCAAGGCGATCACGGATCGCATCACTCAACGCAAAATCTTTTGCCGCTCGCGCTGCCCGACGATCGGCGATCGACCCGGCAACAAGAGCTTCAAGAGCGCTGAGCGCTAGCTCGTTCTCGTCATCACCAGAGGCTTGCCATACGGAATCAAGCGGATTGATTCCGAGCACATCGAGCATAGCGAGCACCTCGTCAGCTCTGACCTTCACCAAGTCAAGGTCACCAGAGTCTAACGCCGCATTGCCCTCACGCACGGTATTGTGCAGCACTGCGAGCGCCTGCGGCACAGCGAAATCGTCATACATGGCCGCAGCAAAACTCGCTGGCACCTCGCCGCCGTCAAGCGTGCCGCTCGACGCCTGCCACGAGGCCACAGAGACGCCCGCCCCAGAATCGGCAACATGCACCTGGTGCACCGACCCATTTCGCAGCGCCTCGCGGCTGCGCTGCACAAACGACTCGATGCGCCCAAACGCGGCTGCTGCTTCGCTGAGCGAATTCTCTGAGAACTCGAGCACCGAACGATAGTGGGCCGAGCCCAAGAAGTACCGCAGCACAATCGGCCTGGCAGCAGCGAGCAGGTCGGCTGCGAAGAGCGAATTACCGAGCGATTTCGACATCTTCTGACCGCCGGTATTCACGAGACCGTTGTGCAGCCAGTGCCGCGCGAAACCGTGACCGGCCGCTGACGACTGCGCGAGTTCGTTTTCGTGGTGCGGAAACCGCAGGTCGAGCCCGCCGCCGTGAATATCGAACTCGTCACCGAGATACCGCGTAGCCATCGCCGAGCACTCAATATGCCAGCCTGGGCGGCCGCGGCCCCAGGGCGACTCCCATGAAGCACTCACCGGCTCGTGATCTCGATGGGCCTTCCACAGCGCAAAGTCTCTGGGATCACGTTTGCCAACCGGTTCGCTGTCAGCCGCATCTTCCATCTGCTCACGGCGCTGATGGGTGAGGGCGCCATACTCTGGCCAACTGCCGGTATCGAAGTACACGCTCGCCGTGCCATCAGTCGCCTGATAGGCGTGGCCCCGCTCGATGAGCAGCTCAATTAAGGCGATCATCTCGGCAATATTTGCTGTGGCCCGCGGCTCATACGTTGGGGCGAGCACGCCAATCGCATCGTAGGCGGCGGTAAATTGTCGCTCAACACGGTAGGCGAGCGCCCACCACTGCTCATGCCCACCAGATTCTTGCCCAGCCTTCGCATGGTCAAGAATCTTGTCGTCAATGTCTGTCACGTTACGAATCAGCGTCACACGGTGCCCGGTCGCAGTGAACCAGCGACGAATCTGGTCATACACAAGGGCGCTGCGCAGGTGGCCAATGTGCGGGGCCGACTGCACGGTCGGGCCACACACATACATGCCGACCTCGCCGTCTACCAGCGGCACAAAATCGACGATCGCCTGCTGGCGCGTGTCGTAGATGCGTTGTTTCACCCTCTTAGCCTAGTCAGAATCAGCCTTGACGGTGACCTCGTTCGCAACTCTCACCACAGTGAAATCGTGCTGCACCACGCAGCACAATTTCACTGCTACTGGCTACTCGAGTTCGCCGCTCAAGAAAAAGTTCATCTGCTTCGTGATGTTCACCGCGTGGTCACCAAAGCGCTCATGGTAGCGACTCGCGAGTGTCGCGTCGACTACGCCGGTCGGCCCCGAGGCTTGCACCTTCTCGGTCAAGACCTTTTCAAATACCTTGGCGTGCAACTCGTCGAGAGCATCATCAAGGTCGCGAATCTCGTCGATCACCGCTTGGTCTTGCTCGCGCAGCAGCGAGACCAACTTCGCAGCCATCTCAACGTCGATCTCGCCCATCTTCGCGAAGGTCTTCCGCAGGCCCTGCGGAATCGCACTTTCTGGGTACCGGTAACGAGACAACTGCGCAATATGCTGCGCCAAATCAGCCATGCGCTCAAGAGATGAACTCATTCGCAGCGAACCGACCATCAAACGAAGGTCGCTTGCCACAGGCTGCTGCCGGGCCAAGATGTCAATCGTCAACTCATCGAGAGCCTTTGCCAGTTGATCGATCTGTTCACCATCATCAATGACCTGCTCTGCCAACACGACGTCGCTTGTGGCGAACGCAGTTGTCGCCTGCTTGATGGCAATCTCGACAAGCTCGGCAATCTCCACGAGACGTTCCTGCACCTCGCGCAGCTCTTGCTGAAAGACTTTACGCATTCCCTGGGGTTCCTGTTCTTTCTCAAAAGACACGGCGGCCAATGACACAACCAAAATGGTCGCACTGCCTCGCTCAATTGTGCGGCATTCCGGTGAACACTACCGGTCGTCACGGTGAACACAAGCTTAATTGGGCCTGGCAGTTCTGCCCCGAGCAATAGCATTGGTGATATGGATCCAACCATGCTTGTGCTGGCCTCGGTCGGGCTTGGCATCATCGCTGGCGCGTTAGGCGCCACCACCATTTTCGCGGCACGGGCCGCAGGTCGCAAGCGCTCAGAGGCGCTTCGCCCTGAACTTCCCGCGGCCGCAATCGAGATGCTGCACGCCCTCGATCGCTTTGCAGTCATTCTCGACTCGTCGCTTTCTGCCGTCTATGCAAACCCTGCCGCACGCGACGACCCTCGCATCACGGGTGAACAACTCAACGAGCCCGAGTTCTTGCAGCGCGCGCGCAAGGTGATGTCAAGCGGCGTGACCGACATCATTGAGCCCGACCCAGAAGATCGGTCAAGCACCCAACGCATTCAGATTGTGCGCCTGCAGCGCCGGTTTCTCGTCGTCTTTGTTGATGACATGGGCGAAGAACAACGGGTGAACGCAATGCGCCGCGATTTTATCGCGAACGTCAGCCATGAGCTCAAAACCCCCATTGCTGCCATCAGCCTGCTCGCCGAAGCGGTGCTCGAAGCCGCAGACGAACCAGAGATTGTACGCAGTTTCACGAAGAAGCAACTCAAAGAGGCCAGGCGCCTGGGCGACCTGTCTCGCGACATCATTCAGCTCTCAGAAGCGCAGACCACGCTGCAACCCGAAGACCGCGAACGGGTCTCGCTGCGCGGCGTGGTGCGCACAGAGGTAGAGGCCCACCGCGAATACGCATCTCAGCGCGGGGTTGAAATTGTCGTGACCGAAGACGAAACCATTGAAGGCGATGCGGTGACGCTCGGTCGCCCCTCATCTATCGGCACCGTCGTTGCAAACCTCCTCACCAACGCGATTCGGCATTCACCAGAACACGCATCGGTCGGTATTGGAGTTGAAACGGAAGAAGGGCTCTGCCGAATCACCATCACTGATCAAGGCGAGGGCATCGAGGCAGAACACCTGCCGCGAATCTTCGAACGGTTCTACCGGGTCGACAAGGCGCGCAGCCGCGACGGCGGCGGCACCGGCCTCGGCTTATCTATCGCGCGTCACACCATGAGAGCCCATGGTGGCGACATCACAGTATGGTCGCAGGTAGGGGTCGGCTCAAGCTTCACCCTCACCTTCCCAACGCTTGAAACCAAAGAACTTGAGAAACGCCGCAGGCGCGCCAAGAGCGCAACACGAAAAAGGCGGGGCGATGATCCTCGCACGAAAAAGAAGAAGGTCGCAAATTGAACGCACGCATTTTGCTCGTTGAAGACGAGGCATCGATCTCTGAACCGCTCGCCTTTCTGCTCGAACGAGAGGGCTACCGGGTGCAGGTCGTCGACAACGGCGCCGAGGCAGCCCGCGTGTTTCCCGAGTCGGGTGCCGACCTCGTGCTGCTCGACCTCATGCTGCCGGGCCTGCCAGGCACCGAGGTATGCCGCAGCATTCGCGCAAAATCGAGCGTGCCGATCATCATGCTCACCGCCAAGGACAGCGAGATCGACATTGTCGTTGGCCTTGAGCTCGGGGCTGATGACTACGTCACGAAGCCATACTCAACACGCGAACTGCTCGCTCGGGTGCGGGCTGCACTCCGTCGCGCGGTAACCGCTGTTGAAGACGAAGAATACTCTGACGAAGACGGCGTCATTGACGAACTCGGTGTGCGAATCGACACCGAACGGCACACAGTCTCGGTGCGCGGCGAAGAGGTCGCGATGCCGCTGCGAGAGTTCGAACTGCTCGACATGCTGATGCGCCACGCCGGTCGCGTGCTCACCCGCGGTCAGTTGATCGACCGCGTCTGGGGCAGCGACTATTACGGCGACACCAAGACGCTCGATGTGCACATCAAGCGAATTCGCTCCCGCATCGAAGAAGACCCCAAAGAGCCGAAGCTCGTCACGACCGTTCGAGGTGTCGGATACCGGTTCGGGTAGTTCGGCAGTTGCCAACCCGGCGGGCCTCCCCGAGACGGGATCGGCACGCCCGAAAAACCGCATAACGGTTTCTTCACGGGCGTGGGCGTGGGCTACCGGTTCGGGTAGTTCGGCAGTTGCACTTCAGGCGCGCCTCCTCGAAACGAGGGAAGCGCGCCCGCGGCTGCGGTGACTTATTGAGCCGCTTCTTCGTCGCCCTGAGCGTCGCCCGCGGCAGCAGCTGCCGAGCCTGAGGCGGCACCCGTGGCATCGTTCTCGGCGTCAGCTTCGGCATCTTCCACCGCAAGCTGTGCCGGCGAAAGAACGTAGTCTTGGTATTCGGCGAGCGTGCCATCAAGCACGGGCACCGCGCGCTGCTGCTCGCCGCCACCTGCTGCCTCAATGTAGGTCATCACGGTTGCACCAGCCTTGAGACCAGCAATTGACACCAGCGTCGGTGCAATATCGCCCTCAGGGTTGCCGAACGAGGTCAGCCCCGGCTCGAGCAAGAAATCTGCGCTGGCCTTGCTGCTGCCGCTCTCGTCAACGAACGTCAGGCGAAGCAGCACGGGCGCGTCACCCTTGTTGACACCAGCGAACACAACGTTGAAGTTGTCACCGCTCTGGTCTGCGATCAGCATCAGGTTGCGTACGTCGACGCCTTCGAGGTTGACGTCGATGCCGTCGCTCGGAGCGTAGGGCTCAAGCGTGCCTTGTGGAGCAACGAGTCCGCAGCCCGTCGCACCGAGGGCAACGGCCGCCGCAAGGGCAAGTGACGAGACGATCTGGCGAGTCTTCAAGGTATTTGTCCTTCAATCGGGGCGCAACAGCGTCTTGGAATCATGCATCCAGACAGTTAAAATCATACTATCGACCAACAGCGACATATGGCACATTAGGTTGCCCTAAGTCGCGGCGCGGCATGTGGTATTATAGAGGCTTAGTTGATATAAGGAGCCACTCGATGCAATTTGAGGTCGGAGAGACTGTCGTTTATCCCCACCATGGGGCAGCGAAAATCATCGAGGTGAAGAAGCGCAAGCTCGGCGGCGAAGAAAAGCTGTGGCTGAAGCTTCAGGTCAACCAGGGCGACCTCACCATTGAGGTTCCTGCTGAGAACTGCGAACTCGTCGGCGTTCGAGACGTCATCGACCAAGAGGGCCTTGAACAGGTGTTCGAGGTATTGCGCGCACCCTTCACCGAAGAACCCACCAACTGGTCACGCCGGTACAAGGCAAACCTTGAAAAGCTCGCCTCGGGCGACGTCATCAAGGTGAGCGAGGTCGTGCGCGATTTGTGGCGCCGCGACCAAGAAGTCAAGTCGCTCTCGGCCGGCGAGAAGCGCATGCTCGCAAAGGCACGACAGATTCTGGTGTCTGAACTGGCGCTCGCTGAAAAGACCAGCGAAGACAAGGCTTCTGTGCTGCTTGACGAAGTGCTCGCCTCGTAACTAGACGAGCACGGCACTCGCCTCACACCTCTCGGGTGCGCGACAATGGGACTATGCACCCAGTCGCGCACCCATTGTTTTCGCTCGGCATCATCATTGTCGCGGCGGGTCGCGGCGAGCGCCTCGGCGCCGCGAAACCCAAGGCCTTCATCGAGATTGCAGGCGCTTCCCTGCTGCAGCACTGTGCGACGACCGTCAATACGCTGAAAGTGAGCGGGCAACCGGCACACGGCCAACTCGTCTTAGTCGTACCTGAAGGGCAAGCACCTGCTGCCTTCGACGTTGCCGAAAGCCTCGATCGCGACCGTTGGCAGGTGACTGTCGTGACCGGTGGCCGCGACCGCCACGAGTCGGTGCGCAAGGGTCTAGGCGCGCTGGGCCCTTCGATCGACACTGTGCTCGTGCACGACGCCGCGCGTCCGCTCACGCCCGCTGACGTGTTCGAGCGGGTGGTTACCGCAGTACACGAAACTGGAGTGGGCGCCGTGCCGGGCATACGTATTGTCGACTCATTGAAGCGCGTCGATGCTGATGGCACAGTGATACGCAGCGAGGATCGCGACTCACTCATTCGAGCCCAGACACCGCAGGGGTTCAGCAGGCGAGTGCTCGAAGAGGCGCATCACAGTGCAGCCCTGCTCGCGAGCCATCCAGAGGTACTGACCGCCACTGACGACGCCGCAGTGGTACAACACTTCGGTGGCCGAGTGCGATGGGTCGAGGGATCCCCACTGGCTCACAAGGTGACCGAACCCGATGATGTGCTGCTGCTCGCTGCAATGCGCACCGTCTCAGAGCAGTCATCATGACCGCATCAGCTGCCGCATCGGGCACCTCTTTGCGCATTGGCACAGGTTTTGACGTCCACGCCTTTGACCCGGCAGTGCCGCTGCGACTTGCCGGGCTCGAATGGCCTGACGAGCCCGGCCTCAGCGGCCACAGCGATGGCGATGCCGTATGCCACGCGGTAGTTGACGCACTGCTGTCTGCTGCAGGGCAGGGTGATATCGGCGAGCTGATCGACGCACACGACCCCGCAACCGAGAACGCTGACAGCACCCAGTTTGTGCCCCGCGCGGTCGAACGCATCGGTGCAGCGGGGTGGCGAGTGGTGAACGTAGCAGTGCAGGTGGTCGCTGAACGCCCCCGGATTGCACCCCGCCGCGGCGAGGCCGAGGCTCTGCTGAGTCGCCTAGTCAGCGCACCGGTCAGCCTCGTCGCCACCACGAGCGACGGCCTGGGGTTCACCGGCAGGGGCGAAGGTATCGCGGCTATGGCTACCGCGCTGCTCGAACAGATCTAGGCGCATTCGCGCTCGGCACACTTGGTGCCCACTCAACTAGTAGGCTAGAGCTATGACGAACACGCTGATTCTGCTTCGCCATGGCCAAAGCGAATGGAACGAAAAGAACCTCTTTACCGGGTGGGTCGATGTGCGACTCACCGAGAAGGGGCGCGCCGAGGCCGCGAACGCGGGCAAGCTGCTCACTGACGCTGGCCTCTTGCCTGACGTGCTCTACACTTCGGTGCTGAGTCGGGCAATTCAAACTGCCAACTTGGCGCTCGAATCGGCCGACCGCATGTGGGTGCCGGTTCGCCGCTCGTGGCGCTTGAACGAACGTCACTATGGCGCGCTGCAAGGGCGCGACAAGGCTGAAACCCTGCAAAAGTACGGCGAACAGCAGTTTATGGAGTGGCGTCGCTCGTTTGACACGCCGCCGCCTGCGCTTGATGATGCGAGCGAGTGGTCGCAGGCGAACGACCCACGGTACGCCGATATCGACGCTGAGCGCCCCCGCACCGAGTGCTTGAAAGACGTGATCGAACGCCTGGTTCCCTACTGGCAGAGCGAGATCTTGGGCGATCTGCGCGCCGGCAAGACTGTGCTGGTCACCGCGCACGGCAATTCGTTGCGCGCGCTCGTGAAGCATCTTGAAGGCATCAGCGATGAAGATATTGCTGCACTTAACATTCCGACCGGCATGCCGCTGGTATATGACATTGATGACAACGGCCAGCCCACGGGCCCAGGCCGGTACCTCGACCCAGAAGCAGCAGCAGCGGGTGCGGCAGCCGTGGCTGCACAGGGCAAGCACTAGACAACAACACCCGTCAACAGCGCTCTGACCACAGCATTCTGGCCAGAGCGCTGTGTTCGCACTGGTCAGCGCCGCTGCATCACAGGCGTTGCTGCGTTAGAGGCGTTTGAGCCGCGGCACGTCTCTTGTTTTGCCCGCGTCACTCGGCACGATGACCTCTTGCGTGGCTACCAGCCATTCACCCGCGGCATCATCAGGTTCGTTTGCGCTGCGGTTCTCGGGGTGTGCGGAGTCAGGTTGCTGAGGATCGCCGAGCCACACCTCGAGGTCAACGTCTTCGGCAACCGACCGCTTCAACAAGGCAAGTGCGATGCCGCCCCACTCATGGTGCAGAGCCGCACGGGTGACTCGCCCCACCGGTCGCGCATCGGCGCCTGCACCCGCAACACGCACGAGCGCACCCTTGAGAGGCAGCTGACCGCCCGAACCGTCAAGGTGCAATAACGCCAAACGGCGCGGCGGATGCCCAAGATTGTGCACCTTCGCGACCGTCTCTTGCCCCCGATAGCAGCCCTTATTGAGGTGCACTGCCGTGCGCAGCCAATCAAACTCGTGCGGCAGCGCACGCTCATCGACGTCACCGTGAACGGTCGGGCGCCACGCCCGCACTTCCAGCGCATCGAGCGCGAGCAGCCCTGCAGCCCGCACCGTGCCGCTTGTCACTAACCCGGCGACCTCGGCCAGATCTTCACGTCGCACCACACACTGCACGGCAGACCAGCCCGCAGCTGGGTGCTCACCACGCGCATACTGCACACCGCCAGGCAACGCTGCCGCCCACGGATCGTGCCACTCGGCCACCAGCGAATCAAGGGCGCGCAACTCACGCGTCGCGCTGCCACCTTCAAACGCGAGAACAGTCGAATACACGTCACTCACATCGGTGATCTCAACTCGCATAGCGAAACGCATGCGCTGCAAAAAAGCGGTGAGCGACTCGGCAGACCCCTCATCGACGAGCAGCCAGGCACACGACCCATCATCAACCAGTCGAATCGCGTGTTCGATGCGCCCTTGCGGGTCAAGCAGCAGCGTCTCAACAGATTGACCCGGGGTAAGACCTGCGAGGCCCTGGCTCGTCATGGAATGGAGCCAGCTCAGGCGATCCTCGCCGCGCACCGTAATAATGCCGCGGTGCGACAAACTGACAATCGCATCGCCGTTCTCGAGCTCACGTTGCTCGGCTAACGGCGCACCAAAATGAAGCGGTGCGCCAGCATCAGCAGCGACCGCACCTTCGAGAGCGAGAAACGGGTCGCCGCTCACGGCGCTGACCCTAGCGCTGACCCTTGTACAGCTTGTAGATGACTGTGCCAGAGACCCAAGCGATCATGATGCTTGCGAGACCGAGCAGACCGGTGAAGAAGAGTTCGAGTGCGAGAAGCATGAGACCAGTCTACCCCTCAAGCAGCGTGCCGACGATATCGATGACCGCGATGATCACCACTGCACCCGCCACGCTGAACGAAGTGCGCGTAATAAAACCCTCACGCTGTGCCGTGCTCAGCTGCAGCGCAAAGGTTACAAGCACGCTCAGACCGACCGCCAAAACCAGCCAACGGAACCGATCCTCGCCCGAAACCAGCACCGTGACGAGCACACCAAACACCGCCGCAATCGCCCATGCAGTGACCATGCGACCAAAATGCCAAGGGTGTTTCGACGGAATTTCGAGTTCACTCATGAGCACATCTTCGCACATCACCCCGTTCTATCTTTTATGATGGAATGCAGCCAGCGCACGGGCGCGGCAGAGGGGAGCGCACACGGTGCAGCTACTCTGCCTCACAGATACCGACCCCGGCGCACTGCTCACGGGCCTTGAGATGCTGCCGCATGATTTGCGCACCTCACCGCTGACGGTGCGTCTCTCACCCGGCACCGCCGACCGATTCGACCTCATCATCGTTGATGCGACGACCAACCTACGTCACGCCCACCTTGCCTGCCTTGAACTCGCGCGAGACTGCCGCACACCGCGAGTCTTGCTCAGTCGCGAAGCTGGCCTCGCCGCAGTCACCCCCGAGTGGCAACTCGCAGATGTGCTGCTGCCCGGTGCCAGCCCGGCCGAAATTGACCTGCGCATTCGTTTAGCGGTGGGCCGCACCCCTGCAGCTGTCGGTACAGAGCGGTCAAGCGCTGTCGAATCGTCTGGAGTGGTCATCGATGAGAACAACTTCACTGCGCGGGTGCGCGAACGAACGCTTGACCTCACCTATAAAGAGTTTGAGCTGCTGCACTTTCTCGCGCGCAACCCCGGTCGGGTGTTCACTCGCGACCAGTTGCTCGGCGAAGTGTGGGGCTTTGATTACTATGGGGGCACCCGCACGGTCGACGTACACG
>JAAZHL010000319.1 GCA_012510755.1 Leucobacter sp. | reverse complement strand
GCCACCAGTGTCGTCACCGGTTGGCTCATGTGCACCGACAACATGCCATCGGGTAGCGCGACGAAACTCGGTGACGTGCTCACCATTCGTGGCGGCACCACCGTTGAAGTCAAGAATACTGACGCCGAGGGTCGCCTGGTGATGGCTGATGCGCTGGTGCTGGCAACGGAAGAAGAGCGACGCCCAGACGCCATCGTCGACATTGCGACGCTGACCGGTGCAGCGATGGCGGCGCTCGGCACCAAGACGGCGGCCATGCTCGCCAATAATGACTCGGTCGCCGCGCAGCTGCAGGCTGCGGCCGATCTGACCGATGAGAATACGTGGCGCATGCCGCTCGACCACCGCTATCGCGAACAGCTCAAGAGCGACGTAGCCGACCTTTCAAACATCGGTGGGCAATACGCTGTCGTGATCCTCGCAGCATTCTTCTTGAACGAGTTTGTTGACGGGCTGCCATGGGGCCACCTCGATATCGCAGGCACGATGCAGGCCGAAGGTGACGATCTGTGGCGTTCGACCGGGTCGACTGGCTTCGGCGCGCGGCTGCTCGCGGAGTTCGCGACCTCGTTTGAGGTGCCCGCGACTCGTGCCGACGACTAAACCGGCTTCCGTAAATTACTCGGTAGCTCTCTGACGCATCTCTTGCACAACGCTTACGCAACTCTTTCGCACGATCTGATGGAGACATAGTGAATCTGCTTTCTGACCGCGACGCATACATCGATAGTTTTACCGAATTTATTGGTGAGTCACCGACGTCGTACCACGCGGTTTCGACGATCGTTCAGCAGCTTTCCGCACTCGGCTATGTAGAGCATGTTGAGGCCGATGAGTGGCAGCAACTTCAGCCACAGGGACGAGGGTTCCTGCGGCGAGACGGCGCGATCATCGCGTGGCGTGCGGGCGCTCAGATCGATGCGGCCAGCCCGGTGCGCATTCTCGGCAGCCACACCGATTCGCCGGGGTTGATGCTGAAGCCACAGCCTGATTTCACGAGTCATGGCTGGGCGCAAGCGGGCGTTGAAGTGTATGGCGGGCCACTGGTCAGCACCTGGTTCGATAGAGACCTTGCGATTGCGGGGCGCATCGTCACCACAGACGGGCGTGAGCACCTCGTCAAGACTGCGGCCGTGGCGCGGGTGCCGATGCTCGCGATTCACCTCAACCATGAGCTGGGGCACGAAGTGAAGGTTGACCGGCAGCGACATCTGCAGCCGGTCATTGGTATGCAGGGCGCGAGCGTGCTCAGCATGCTGGCGCAGCAGGCGGGTGTTACCGAAGCCGACATCGCGGGTGCCGACGTGCGCTTTGTCGACTCGCAGCCCGCCGCTCGAATTGGCGCCACCAGCGAACTCTTTGCAGCCCCGCGACTCGACAACCTCAGCTCGGTGTTTGCCGGGCTTGTCGCTCTTACCGAGACTGAACCCGCAGCGGGCACAATATCGATGCTTGCGGCGTTCGATCACGAAGAGCTCGGGTCAATGTCACGATCGGGTGCGCACGGGCCGCTGCTCAGCGACGTGCTGGCGCGCTTGCGGTCAGGGCTTGGGGCGGGCACCGAAGATGTGGCGCGCGCTATTGCCAATTCGTGGTGCCTGTCAGCCGACGCGGGGCATTCGGTGCACCCGAACTATGCAGAGAAGCACGACCCCCACGTGCAACCGCTCGCGGGTCACGGACCCATGCTGAAGGTCAACGCGCAGCAGAGGTATGCCTCAGACGCGCACGGTGCGGCGCTGTGGCGTCGTTGCTGCGAAGCTGCAGGTGTGGTGACGCAGTCGTTTGTCTCTAACAACACGGTGCCATGCGGGTCGACCATCGGCCCGATGACGTCTGCGAAGCTCGGTATTCGCACCGTCGACGTGGGTGTACCGCTGCTCTCGATGCACTCGGCGCGTGAGCTCGCCCACGTTGACGACCTGCATGGTCTCGCCGCTGTGACGGCCAGTTTCTTCGCTGGTGCATGAATGGCGATGCATGAGGGCCCGCGATTCGTTAGGATCGATGCATGAGTCAGGTGCAGCAGTCGCAGAGTGTGACATTGTCGACTCGCGCAATGGTTCCTTCAATGCAGCGTGTCGGTGATCGTCAGATCGAAGTTACTTATCTCGGTAACAATACTCACGGACAGCCCACTTGGGTGTTATGGAACCCGTCTGAGCCCTATCTCATCGGCCTTCTGGTGCAGGGCAAGCTCGGTTTCACATTCGAGCAGCGCACCGATCAGGGTGTCATGCTGCACGAGAACATCTCGTTGCAGCGGGTGCAGCGGGCGCTCGGGGGGTATTAACGGCCCACTTGAGCGAGGCGCCTGGCAACTTTTCTCGACAAATCGCACTCTCGATTTGCGTCAAGCCTGCAAAGCATCGTAAGCTTACATCTCGGTAGCCAACGACGCGAAAGCGTTAGGCCCCATCGTTTAGTGGCCTAGGACACCGCCCTTTCACGGCGGCAGCACGGGTTCGAATCCCGTTGGGGTCACGGGCTACCACCACTTACAACTAAATACACCATGGCCCTGTAGCGCAGTTGGTTAGCGCGCCGCCCTGTCACGGCGGAGGTCGCGGGTTCAAGTCCCGTCAGGGTCGCTAAGATGAGGCGCCCTTCTTCGGAAGGGTTTCTTCATCTCTGGCGATCGCTTATGGTAATCGTCAGGGCTCTGTAGCTCAGTTGGTAGAGCGTTCGACTGAAAATCGAAAGGTCACCGGATCGATGCCGGTCGGAGCCACGTAGCGGAGATTACACCGCTACTGAACCCTCATGAGGCTTCTACTC
>JAAZHL010000318.1 GCA_012510755.1 Leucobacter sp. | reverse complement strand
TGGCCGGACCAAGTCAAATTTGCTGTGATCTGCCGCGAGAATGACCGTTTGTGCGTGCTTCACGAGGCCTCGTCGAACCAGGGTCTCATCCCAGTCGTGGTAGGTAGCCCCGTGTTCGGCTGAAAGACCACCGCAGCCGAGTACTATGGTGTCGAGGGCCACATGAATCTCGTCAGTGCTACCCGTGCCGACGACGGCCCCTTCTGCTGTGAGGCGTCCTCCGAGCAGAAAAACGCTAGTCTTATCTGCGTCAAACTCCATTGCGGCATACAATGAGGCGGTTACCACGGTCATTTCGCGTTGTCTGCTCAGAAGATGGGCAGTGGCCGTACACGTGCTACCCACGTCCAGCCCCACGGCGGTTCTCGGCTGAATCATCGATGCTACCCGAGCCGCAATCGCAGCCTTCTCTGCTTGCATGGTTGCAGAGCGAAGGCCAGGGGACATACGTCCCGGTGTTGCACCACCGTGAACGCGTCGAATGAGTCCCGCTTCATCGAGGTGTCGCAGGTCGCGCCGCACCGTCATCTGTGAGACTCCGAGTGAGTCTGCGAGTGCGGTAACGTCTACCTCGCCAGCAGCGATCACTGCATCGATGATCGTGCGGTGACGTTGATCTGCTGGGGTGCGTGGCGTCCTTGTCGGGCTCATTTTGTGTTGCTCTCAACTTGATTGGTCGTCGCTGGCCAGCGGCCGGAGCTTTCATTTGAGCATATCTCAGTATTTCCAAAATGTTCGTAAGAACATCTTGGAAGATGGAGAGAGTGCGGAATATCAATGATTTATTGTGAATATTGCAAATCGCGCAGATGAAATCTTGACTATTCGAACGTAGATTACTACTCTTCGAGAAGCACATTTGCGCGAAAGAACTTTCTTGTCAATCGTGAAGGAGCACCGATGCTCGGCAAAAACACGCCGCAGACAGGTGACGAGCCTGTCGGGGGGGAGAGTCTCGACCTTGGAGCCGCCCGGTAGCTCTCGTGAAGTCGCTATTGTCAGCGATCGATCGGTTGTTAATCGTTATTGTCGGAATACTGTTGGTTGCTGTGCTCGCAGTCGTATCGTTGCAGGTGGTCATGCGGTACGTGTTCAATGCGCCGACAGTCTGGTCAGAAGAACTCGCCACGTTGCTGTTTGTCTGGTTCGTGATGCTTGGAATAGGGCCGGTGCTCAAGCATCAAGAGCACATTAAAGTTGAGGTGCTCACCGAGTTGCCTTCAATCTGGCTCAAACGGTTGTTGCATCTTCTTGGCAACCTCGTCTTCATCATCGTGTTCGCGGTACTCGGCTACTACGCACTTCAGCTTTTGCCGTCAGCCGACCGACAGCTCATGAGCGGTCTGAGCATGGCCCTCGGCGCCAATGTGCAAATGAGTGTCTTGTATTGGGCAGTTCCGATCGGTTCGGCATTTGTCATACTGTTCGGCCTCGAGAAATTGTTCGAACCGGCACACAACTCAGCACCTGAACTCGACGGGGAGCGCTAACACATCATGCCATTCGCACTTTTTGGAGTATTCGGCATCCTGCTCGTAGTAGCAGTGCCAGTAGCGGTTGCCATGGGCGCAGCAGCAATGATCAGCATCTGGCAGGCGGGGATTCCCATGGAGATTGCCGCGCAGCGGCTCATCTCAGGTATTAGTTCCTTCCCGCTTCTGGCGATTCCGCTCTTTGTCTTTGCTGGCAGCCTCATGAATCAAGGCGGCATCACTCGTCGACTGATTGACTTTGCATTTTCTGTAGTGGGTGGGGTGCGTGGCGGACTTGCCTCGGTAAACGTGCTCACGAACATGATCTTCGGTGGTGTCTCGGGATCCGCAGTCGCCGACGCAGGCGCGATCGGTCGAATTATGATCCCTGACATGGTGAAGCGCGGTTACAGCCGCGGATATTCAGCGGCCGTCACTGCGACGGCAGCGACTGTTGCCCTGCTCTTGCCACCAAGTATCGATCTGATTCTCTACGGTGTCACCGCACAAGTATCTATTGGTCTGCTATTCCAGTGGGGCCTGTTTGCCGGCCTGCTGCTCGTAGGTATCTTGCTTGTCACGGCCTACGTGACGGCGCGCAGACGCGGTTACCCAGCCGAACGTAAGTCAAGCTGGAACGACATCTGGAAGAGTGGAGTTCGGGCGTTGCCAGCGCTCATCATTCCCATTGTGGTGATCGGTGGCGTGCGGTTTGGCGTATTCACGCCGACTGAGGGCGCCGGTGTTGCGGTGCTCGCCGCAATTTTTGTCGGTATCTTTATGTATCGCGGACTGACCTGGCGCACATTTAAAGCGTCAGTTGTCGAGACGACGTTCTTGAGTATCGCGATCATGTCGATCCTTGCCTTTGCCCAGGTATATTCGTGGGCGCTCGTGACAAGCGGAATATCTCGCGATATTCAAGCCTGGGCGATGAGCATCACAGATTCGCGTTGGCTGATGCTGCTGATCATCGTGCTCGTGCTCATGCTCATCGGAACTGTGCTTGAGGGAAGCGCAGCGATCCTGATTTTCACCCCACTCTTCCTGCCAATTATGACTGGGGTTGGTGTTGATCCGCTGCACTTCGGAATCGTCGTGGTTGCAGCTATGGCGTTTGGTCTTATCACCCCGCCAGTGGGTATCACCCTGCTCATATCAACCAAGATCGCTGGCATACCTATGCACCGATCGTTCAAAGAGTTGCTTCCCTGGTTCATCGCTTGCATGATCGCGCTTACCGCTTTCGCCTTTATCCCATTGTTCTTCTATTAATCCATCCTCACTAACAAAGACAACCGGAGGTCTTCACCCATGAAAAAAACTCACTCAGTCACTGCTTGCTGTGGCTACAGCGGGGACGCTACTAGCGACCGCGGCGTGCTCATCTACCACTGATGAAGGATCGGCGGGCGGAGAGAGCCTGCAGTTGCGGCTTGGCCACGCATATGGCATTGATAGCCTTCCGAACCGTGCCGCCGAAATGTTCGCAGAACGCGTGAACGAGCTAACTGATGGTCAGGTTACCGTTGACGTCTACCCGACATCGCAGCTCGGCAGCTGGGAAGAAATGCAGGAAGGCCTCGAGATTGGCACTGTTGATGTGCTCATCGAATCGGTCGGCACTCTCGAACGGTACAGCTCGCTTGCCTCAATTGAAGGCGTCCCATTCCTCTATGAAGATACTGACCACCTCTTTGAAGCGTGGGACGGTGAGCTCGGAACCGAGATTCTTGACACGCTTGAAAGCGAGACTGGCTTTAAGCTGATTGGCAGCATGTACTTCGGTCAGCGAATTCTCAACACTTCTCGTCCCATTGAGACACTTGATGATCTGACAGGGCTGAAGCTTCGGGTGCCACCGCAGGAAACCTACATTGCAACTTGGAGCGCGCTCGGTGCGAGCCCCACACCGATGTCGCTAAATGAAGCTTTCTCGGCAATCGAGCAGGGCGTTGTCGAAGGGCAAGAGAACCCTGTCGACGTCGCTCGCTTCGACTCCTTCTACGAAGTTGCCCCGTTCATTACCAATACCGGTCACCTGATGGGTAACATGCACTTCCAGCTCTGGGGCGAGAAGTTCGATAGCTTCTCACCCGAGGTGCAGCAAGCAATTCTCACTGCCTCAGATGAGGTCTCAGTCTGGTACCGAGAAACTGCACTTGCTGAAGAACAAGAGAATATCGACTTTCTTAAAGAGAACGGCGTGCAGTTCTTTGACGTCGATCGTGCCGAGTGGGTCGCAAAGGTCGCTCCGGTCTACGAGGGGCTCGATCCTCAGGTAGCGGAGTGGGTTGCGCAGGTTCAGGAGATCGCTCAGTCGTGATCGAAAGAATCCTTGTCATCGCAGACGACTTTACCGGGGCCACTGATATCGGTGCAGCGTTTGTCGAGACAGGACGTACGGTTCGTGTGCATCTGACTGAGGCAGCCCCTCGGTCAGATGCCGCGCCTGTCGTCGACGATGCAACTGCAGATGTTGAGATTTTTGCACTAAAGACCCGCTCATCAACTGCGGCAGAATCAGTGCGAGTGGTACGTGACGTACTGCGTCGTGCAGCCTATAATCCTCTGCGTGATCAGCTGTATTTTAAGTACTGCTCAACCTTTGACTCGACCGATGAGGGCAATATTGGGCCGGTGCTCGATACGTTGCAAGAAGCTTCTGGGGCCAGGCTGTCAGTTGTGATCCCTGCTTATCCCGACAACGGACGTACCCAGTACCAGGGCTACCTCTTCGTTGGTGATCAGCTGCTCGCAGAGTCTCATATGCGAGATCATCCCATTACGCCAATGCGTGATTCGTCTGTGCTGCGGCTTCTTGGTGCGCAAACTCGCACCCAGTGTGAGTTAGTTGCACTCGAGACAGTTCGAGGCGACTCGCTTGGCAGCGCACTGTCTCAAGAACGAAGCGCACCTGTATATGCGGTGGTAGACGCAGTAAGTCGTGAAGACCTGACTCGAATTGCAAGACAGGTACAGTCGCATGCGCTCGTCAGCGGTGGTGCAGGTCTAGCGAAACAGTACCCTGTGGTAGGCAGCTCGGCTCGGGTCGGCCTGACGAGTGCGGGCTCTGGCGGTCGTGTGATCATCGCTGGGAGCCAATCGACCGCCACCAAACGTCAGCTCGCGTTGCTTGCGGCGCAAACACACATCGAAACGTTCGTGATTGACGCCATGACCGACGGCTCCACCTCGATTGCGCAGTGTACGGAATGGCTGAAGACGCGAGTCGGTGCTGGTAAAACAGTACTCGTGCGTCGACCAGATTTGTTGGCTGAAGGTACTCCAGAGCAAGAGCTGGCCGAACGCATCGAGTCTGTACTCGCCGCCGCTGCACGGGCGTCATACGACCTTGGCGTGCGTGAATTTATGGTCGCAGGGGGAGAGAGTTCGGCCTCAGTGGTTCGTGCGCTCGAAGGTGTCACGCTTTCGATCGGTCCGAGCATTGACGAAGGCGTTCCGTGGTGCGTGGTGACAACCGCAGATGGTGGTCGCATCTCGATCGCGTTGAAATCAGGCAACTTCGGTGCTGATGATTTCTTCGTGCGCGGGTGGGAGGTGCTTGACGCATGAGCGAACGAGAACTCATCGCGATGGGTCGAGAACTCGCTGACCTTGGATATTGTCCCGGTGGCACCGGCAATGTGTCATGGCGTGACCAAGACGATGTAGTCATCACTCGCAGCGGTGTCGACCTGTATAAGCTTGCTGCCCACGATCTCGTTCGCTGCAAAGTTGACTGGAGTACTCGACGAGTGCGCGAGGTTGCACCTGGTGCGTCGAAGGAGCTGCCTCTGCATCTTGCGATGCATGCAAGAGTGCCAGATCAACAGGGGTTCGTGGGCCATGTGCATTCTGCTTCCGGCGTCAGCGTGTCTTGTCTGCCGGCTTTTTCGGGCAAGACTGCGATTCCACCCCTTACCCCATATTTTGTGATGAAGGTCGGCGAAGTGCCTCTGATCAAATATGCGGTTCCGGGGTCACAGCCTCAGGCAGACGCAATGTTTGCCTCTGAGTCTGCTGCGCACACCATGTTGCTGCAAAACCACGGCCTGGTCTCATGGGCGATTCGAACTGAACAGCTGATAGATCGAATTCGGGAGTCAGAACTTACTGCAGCTACCTGGCTTCAGCTTCGCGCTTTCGAAAACGTCAACCTGCTTTCTGAAAACGAACAGGCTGAACTTCGGAATGCATACCCTCAGTAGTCGAGCGCAGCCAAGCGGGCTGAGCAAAATGATGAAGTTATGGAGAAACCAATGACTAACTCGAATGAGAC
>JAAZHL010000317.1 GCA_012510755.1 Leucobacter sp. | reverse complement strand
TAACCGGGCTGACTCTTCTGCAGCCCATTGTTCACGACGCCGGAACCATTCCGGTGATGCCATGTAGGCGGCGTATTTCGCTCTGTGCTGGTCGCGCTGCCGGGAACGGATCGCATACGGGTTAAGGTCTCGCACGAGCGTACTCTCGCACTCTCGCGGTGAGCACCTTTGCGTCTTCTTGGCACTCTGAATACACCGGGTTCTCGTTGAACGGTTTCAGTTTTGGAATAACCGGTTTCAAGTTTCGATAGAACAGGAGTGCGTATCCGGCTGGCATCTCACGAATATCCTTTGCTTCGATAATCGCGCGCTTCTCTTCGCTCACCGACACTGATGACGGCCCAACACCCCAAGAATGTTGTTCCCGCTTCACCCACTGCTCACCGATCAGCTGTGACAAGCCGCGCAGCTCCGCTTCGTCTGCACCGCCCGGAAGAATGATTTTTGCAACGGCAGCGTCCCACAACGCCCCAGCAGACTCTGCGCCATACTGTTTGAGTTGATCTTTCGACTGGAAGACTGCCACGCCCACACGGCCTTGGCCGCCGCCTGCAGTAATCAACTCGTAGAGCCCTCGATACTCGAAGTTCCCGGCCTCATCAAGTAGATAAGTGATGGGCGGATCAAGCCTGTTCCCCTCGCTTTGAATCGCGAGCGATTTGGTCACATGGTCAATCTCCGCGAGCAGCCCATCAATGATTCGGACGTACCCGCCACTCACCTGCTTGTCACCCACCAAATAGAGAGTGCCTTTATCTTTCACAAACTGTTTCAGATCAATGTTCGCGCCCTCTTCTGGCTTCATCCACTTACGTGACACCCTCGAAGAAAGAAATGCCAGCGAAGTGGGAAGTACGCCCCACTGCGCAGCACGCTGATCAGGTGGCATATTGATAACCGACTCAAGATGGTTTGCGTATTCGTACAGCCCGTCTGGGTGCTCACGTATCGCTTTTACTGCCTCCATCGCGCGTTGCGGAATGCTCACCCATTCCCAGATTGTGTCTACAGACGCCCCGATGCACGCCGCCGCATGAAACAATGCTGCACCGAGCTGTTGGCCGAGAGTGTCCCAGTGACCCCCGTTGGTTGTTGAACCAGAGAATGCATCTTTCGGGATCAACGCATGAATGCGTCTAATCAGCACTTCTTCGTTCTCGCAGCCCGGAATTGGGTTCCATCTGAGCACGTGGCCGAGCGCTTCACCTCCCTCCACGCCAGGTGCAAACACCCACACCGTTGAGCCAGGGTGCATTCGCTCGCGTGCTTTCATCGTCAACAACGCATTATCTGTTTTCGATGATGTAGTGATCACCGCGCCGGGTGCTGACATGATCCAATTGAGTACGAGATACCAGCCTTTACCAGCACGTGATGGGCCAATGAGGATCGTCGGGTCCTCGACTCTCAACCACAGCTCACGCCCAAAGAACTCACCAATCTTGTATCCGCAGTCTTCTGGCTTCAGCTCGACGGGCCGTAGCGAGGGGCGCAGATTGGGGCCATGCTGCTTGACGAGATTCTTCGCGCCGAGCGCCTTTTCTGCATCGTGAACCGAGGCTAGCCCCTGTCTTCGTTGCGGGTCTTGGCTCCGCTTGAACACGAAAACGGCAAGCAGCAAAGAAAGTATGACCACGTTTGCCAGTAGCCCCCAGGCGATCAGATGATGCACCCACGCAGGACTTGTAGCGCCGGTCACGACTGTAGGGTCGGTGCGGAGCCACATCGGGAACAAATCAAAGAGCGACAGTCGCCCTTCGCCACGAAACCGGCCCGGCGCAGTCAACAGCACCGCGACAGCCTGCGGAACCGTGACCAGCGCAATCGTGCCAGCTATGACCAGCCCCAGAGCAAGCCCTGCCGGCAGCGTCGACCACTTCAATGTGGGTCTCATCGGTCACCCTCCCAACTGCTCAGTTCGGGCACAGCTCGAGCTAAAGCGTCAGTCATCAGCGTGCTGGCAACCGCTAGATCGCTGAGCCTGGTCACCACAGGCCCGGCAAACCTGC
>JAAZHL010000316.1 GCA_012510755.1 Leucobacter sp. | reverse complement strand
GAGGTTGATCTTGTGGTTGGTCAAGTGCTGAACATCACGACCGAGTCGCTGGCCGTCGACAGCTACACGGGCGAGGTCGCCGATCGCACAATCGCTGAGTTCACCGAGGGGCGAGTGTCGGGTGGCGCCGAGTTCAACCCTGGCGTGACTGCGCTCACTGAGGGCAGCACTGAGGTTGTGATGACCAATGAGCAGGGTGGAATTCAGCCGCTCGAGTTCTCAGTGACTGTCACCGCTCGCTGAGGCTCGCTGATGCTTGCTGCGCAGGGTGGGTGACGGTTACCGGTGATTGCCGCTGTGCATCCGTGAGTTGGCTGGCATTATAGCGAGCCAGCGGGCACCGAGAAGGTGTCGCAGGCCGTCGCCCCTGACTCGTATCCCGTCATCAGCCACCGTCCACGCTGTTCTGAGCTACCGTGGGTGAACCCGTCAGGGTTGATTTGCTGACCTGCACGCTGCTGAAGGTAATCGTCGCCGATCACTGAGGCGGCGTTCATAGCGTCTGCGAGTTCTTGCTGCGTCACCGGCATCATGAAGGTGTTCCCTGCTGCGTCGCGCACCGAAGACGCGTCACGCACCCAGGCGCCGGCATAGCAGTCTGCCTGCAGCTCGAGTCGCACCGAACCAGATGCGGCGCCTGAGTCCCTGCCAACCTGCGCCAGCTGGCCGGTGAGGTTCGAGATGTGGTGCCCCCACTCGTGAGCGAGTACGTACATTTGGGCGAGCGGGCCCGCGCTCGCGCCGAAGTCGGTGCGGAGCGTGGCAAAAAACGCGGTGTCGAGATAGATCGACTCGTCGGCAGGGCAATAGAAGGGCCCAATCGCTGCTGAGGCGGTACCGCAGCCTGACTCGGTGTAGTCGGTGTAGAGAATGACTTCGGGCGCGCGGTAGCCGCTCTCGAACTGGTCGGCCCAGAAGACGTCGAGCGAATCTGTGGCGGCTGCCATGCGACAGACGTCATTTTCGTTCGCATCAGCACCGGTCTGGCACTCGTCGAGAGCGACCGTCTGTTCGCTTGAACTATTGCTGCCACCTGAGAACGCGCTCTGTAGGGGAGTGAGGTCGACGCCGAGCAGTTGCGAAGCAAAATAGAGCACGATCACGCCGATGAGACTGCCACCGCCGATGGCTGCCGTTCGGCCGCCCCTGCGACGCTGTACTTTGCTGGTGTCGATGCGGGCGTTCTCGTTGAAGGTCATCGGTGGCTCCTCAACTCTTGCGGGCTGACCCGACAAAGCTCATTATTACCGAGCCGCAGAACGCCTCTCGGCGAGAGGCCGCTCGAAGCGGCGAAAATTGGAGCCCGGGGTTACTGCGGCCCGGCGAAATCAGTTTACCCTGTCGAACGATGATGAAGTTGTGTGTGGCAGCGAAACTCCGATGAATCGAGGTGTCCGCCACCTCAGGTGTGGGTCGTGGGGTTTGTGGGCTGCAGCGAGAAAACCTTAACCAAGGGTGCCATCTTGCCATCGCCTGGCACCCGCGTGTAACTCGTCTGCCAGTGCCGAGTATCGCAGCGACCGTGTGGTGAGCATGGTGGCCTGCTCGTCGTGAAAGTTGTCTCTGTCGTCAGCGACCGCGGCGGTGCCGAGGGACATGACGCGGCAGTAGCTTGACGCCCGCTCAAGCGCGACCGCAAGGTCTCCGGCGAACACGCCTCGCAGAATGGTGCGGCACAGTTCAGCAATTGAGTTTGGCGCAATCGGGTCGGCAACACCGGCCACCAGGGGGTGGATGGTCGGGGCCGCTTCCATTCCCTGTCGAAAAAAGTGGGCGGTCTCTTCGGGGTTGGTCGCGACGATACGCTGTAAGAGATAAATGCGCCAAAGTTGGCCAGCGAGTGTGTGGGGACTCGCATTCGACCACAGCTCGGCCACGTCGTCGATTCCCGATTCGGCCGCGAGATGCACGACACGGTCGACAACTTCGGGATCGGCGCCGTCACGCACGCGGTGCAGTAGCGCCCAGGCGGTCTCGTTCGCAAGTTTGAGGGCCGACCCGGCGTCGTCGCTACCGATGACCCAGTCAAACGCGCGCGACGGTTGGGTGACCGGCCGTCGATGCTCAGCGCTCAAGTCGTCTCCTCGAAGCAGCAGGGTGTGCGGTGGCTAAATTTCGATTTGCCATGCCGAGTATAAACCTGCACAATTGAATGCTTGTACAGACTGTGATGTTTTCACCCTGTACATTAGTTGAGGGGCCTGTAGCTCAGTTGGCAGAGCATCGGACTTTTAATCCGCGGGTCGCGGGTTCGAGCCCCGCCGGGCCCACTTCACGCTTCGGCGTGTTGCCCCCGGTCAGAAGCGTGTTCTGGCTGGGGGCATTCTTCATCGTCGCAACTTGCCGTCGGTCGTCGCGCCGATCTCGCCGGTCGTGTGATGGTCGTCGGTCGAGTGAGTATCACCGTCCGTGACGCTGCCATCGCCGCCGCTAGCAGCGCTGTCGAGCGGGCGAGCAAACTCAATCGGCTGTCTGCCGATTAAAAAATCAAAGCTGACATCGAACTTGTCGGTGAGTGCGACAAGTTCGTCGGCCTTCCAACTGCTGCCGCCGTTGATCTTGGTGTTAAAGGCCGAGTGCGAAATGCCAAGTTGATCTGCGGCGCCGCGGCGGGTGAGCCGGTTGATGAACAACAGGTGATTTACGCGCTGAGAAATGAGTTCATCATTGCTGTACTGCGTCTCGTTACCTGTCATGAAGGTATGTTACCAGTTCTTTGGGTTGCTTTCGTTCCTGTGCTTAGAAATATGCGATATGTATTGAAATCAGTACAAATCTGTTATGGTGTGTGCACGCGGTCGCACCGTCGCGACAGCGTCGACGCACCACTTCTCGTGGTCGGTCGGAAGAGCGATGAAGGCAAAGGAGTGGCAATGGGGCGAGTGATTCGGCGCGAGGTGATCGCAGTTCGGTGCGAACTGCGATCGTGTGGAGTCATGGCGCTGGTCACGCCAATGCCGGTTGCGCTTGCTGAACAGAATCGTGAAGACCAACTACGACATCTTGTGACGGCTGGCTGGGCATTTGTGCTAAATGCGCAGTTGCGCAGTTATTGCCCTGTTCACCGGCAGCGCGTGTGGTCATGCACGTGCCGCACAAACCCCGATCGCCGTCATCTTTGCACCATTCATAGCGCAGAGGCAGCAGCGCTGGTGTGGCGTGAGGGTCCCGCTCTCGACAGCCTCGCCGAGGCTGCGTGAGACCCGTGTCTGAACCGAAGACCCGGGTGCGGGGGCAACTGGTGAACGTGCACGACGTCATCGTGGGTGAGCGCCTGCGGGCACTCTCGCATGAACACGTCACTCACTTGCGAAACTCATTCACCAAACTTGGTGGACATCTCCAGTTGCAACCAATTGTGCTCGACCCGCACATGCGACTCGTAGACGGCGCGCACCGGCTAGAAGCTGCAAAGCAAGCAGGCTGGAGTCACCTGTTCGCCATTGTGCTGCACGAACTTACGCCTGCAAACCGCGCAATGCTCGAGGCTGAAGCCAACCTCGTGCGAAAGAATCTGAGCCCGGTCGAGATTGAGGAGGTCTGGCGCAACCACTACGAACCTGGCCTTCGAGTGCAGGCCCGTGCACGCCAGCTCTCGGGCCTGCGCCAAGGATCGAAGCTCCGACCGCAGCGGGCGACCCCACCCCCGCGGCTCAGCGTTGCCGTGGCTGCAAAGCAAGTGACGGGGTTGTCGCTGCAACAGCTGCGGGCGATTGGTGAGATCCGTGCGCTGTCGAACTCATTGGCAGCTGCGCCAAAGTTGCGTGCCGCCGCAGGTGAAGCCTTGCAAGACTTAGCTGCGCCAGGCGCAAGCATCGCTGCAGCCCGCCGACGGGTGGCAGCCGCACGTCGTGAGATCGCGCGAGGTGCAGAGAGCGGTCAGGCGAGTCAACCGACATCTACCGGCAAGGTCGCGCTTGAACGCGCACTGGTTGAGGCTGCTGATCTTGCGCAGAGCCTCTCTCAGCAGACTGGCAGCGACTTTGAAGAGATGGCCCGACACTCGCCAGCAAATCGAGACAGCCTGCGCGGCCTGCGAACGTCGCTGACACATGCGCTCGCAAATGTCGTAGCGATTGAGTGTCGGCTCGAGAGCTCGCCCCTCGCTGCGATGGCCCGCATCGGTACAGAAGTGGGCGCCTTGCACTCTCGATTGTTACGGGCACAGCTCGCGCAAACGCGTGATGCGAGGTGAGCTGCTGTGTGTGAAGAAGCTCGACAGCGGCGAGTGCTGCTCAAGCTCGCCGCTTCGCCACACCGGTTTCTGTGTACTCGCGAAGGTGCTGCACTGCTCGACGAGATTCGACAGCGTGTCGTGCCCGCAATCGCTCAAGCTGCACGGCGTCTCGGTTTGAATGAGCAATGGGCAGAAGCCGATGAAGTGGTGAACACGGTCATTCTGCTTCTCTGCGAAGACGGGTGCCGGGTGGCAACCCTCGCAGCGAACTCTCGTGTGCAACCCATGAACTATGTCTTTCAGTGCACGCTGCGTGCAATGCAGCAGCAGTGGGGGTCACGGTGGCAGGCGCTCGACGACCTCGGCCCAGCGACGTTGAGTGACAACGAATCTGGGGTAGATCCTGGCATCTTGCGTTCGATGGTGCACCGTGTGCATGGCTGGTTGGCTCCACGAACCCCGCCGCCGCTGCGTAACGACCTCTTGGCGCTGCTGAGCTGGCTCGCAGAAAACCCGCCGCAGCGGCCCTCGCACGAGGCCCGCGATCGCGCAGCTGCGGCAGCCGAGTTCACCAGGTTCACCGAACTTCAGATTGCAGCGGTGGCCCGTGTGGCTTGGGGCGCAAGACCCAAACGAAGCGAAACCTCGCTGATGGGCGCCGTGCTGCGCGACCCAGCGTTTGATCTGTTTGACTCGCTGAGTCATGTGCGGTCGCTTGCGCGCTATTCCAAGAACATGCGAGCCGAGAGCGGCATGTGGCCGAGCAGAGCCGCTGCTAGCT
>JAAZHL010000440.1 GCA_012510755.1 Leucobacter sp. | reverse complement strand
CTGGTACTGCATGCTGAGCACGGCGGCGGCAACAACTCATCCTTTACCACTCATGTCGTTACATCCAGTGGTACAGATACTTATTCAGCCATTACCTCAGCCCTTGGTTCGCTTAAAGGGCCAAGGCACGGTGGTGCGAATATAAAAGTAGTACAGATGTTCGCTGACATGAAAGAAAAGATTTCTGACTGGACGGATGAAACAAAAGTAGCAGACTATCTTATCCGGATTTTAGATAAGCAAGAATTTGACCGTTCAGGCTTAATCTACGGCATGGGGCATGCTGTATACTCTCTATCGGACCCGCGTGCGGACATGCTTAAGCAATTTGTTGAGCGGCTTTCTAAAGAAAAGAACCGCGTTGATGAGTTCAATCTCTATATGCTGGTTGAAAAGCTGGCAGGTAAAATCATTGGTGAAAAACGAAAAATATATAAAGGCGTTAGCGCCAACATCGATTTCTATAGCGGCTTTGTCTACAGCATGCTTGACCTGCCTATGCAGCTGTTTACGCCTTTATTTGCCATCGCCCGCGTTGTCGGCTGGTCGGCCCACCGCATGGAAGAAATCGCAAATTCGGGCAAAATTATCCGGCCGGCATATAAATCAGTTATGGAAAGAAGGGAATATACTCCCCTTGAAAACCGCTGAAGCTAGTTGACATAAGGAGAGTCAGCAGTGAAGAAAGAATTTATTACGGTAACCTTGCCCAAGAATCCATCGATCACAGTTGATGTTATTCCGGGGCATTTCACAACGAGCCATTTCCACACAACCCATTACATTGATCTGGATAACCTCAAGACTAATTCAGCCTTGGCCAGAGATGTTGCGCGCGAATTATCACTGCCTTAACTAAGCAGTACCCTGGTCGACACTATTGTCTGTATGGAAGGTACGGATGTTATTGGCGCCTACCTGGCGGAAGAGCTGTTGTCCGAAGGCACTTCGGATATCAATGCCGGCAGTGAGATTCATGTGGTAAGGCCGATCAGTAATGTTAACCGCAACCTGATGTTCCAAAGCAATATTCAGGAATTGATTTACAAGCGAGAAGTCGTGTTACTGGTTTCTTCGATTTCCAGCGGCATGACGTTAAAAAACGCGATGGAGTGTCTGTCATATTATGGTGCCAATGTAGTTGGTATATCAGCTTTATTCAATTCCGATCCTAAAAACAGCGACTACGAGATAAACGCTGTTTTTACCAATGAGGACTTGCCCGATTACAAGATCTACAATCCGAACGACTGCCCACTTTGCAAAGAAGGCCGGGAGCTTGACGCGATTATTGTCGAAAACGGGTATTTAGAATATAGAAAATGAAAAACAGGGAGTTGATGTAATTGTTAGATTCCGGGATACAACCGCAAGGCTTTAGTTTTATGGGATTAGGTCTGCCTCAGTTTATTATGATCCTAATTGCTTTGTTGCTGGCATACCTGGCAATTCATAAAAAATATGAACCGTTGCTCTTACTGCCACTCGCTTTTGGCATGCTGATTGCTAACATACCTCTAGCGGAGCTTCCCGCCTACGACGAAGGTGACTTGCTTTATTATCTGTATAAAGGTATAGATTTTGGCATTTATCGGCCGTTGATTTTCTTATGTATCGGCGCCATGACAGATTTCGGACCACTGATTGCTTCACCTCACAGTGCACTGATAGGCCTGGGTGGTCAGCTGGGTATTTTTACAGCTATGGGCGGAGCTTACCTTTTAGGGAATATTATTCCCGGGATTGAACCTTTTACGTTTCAAGAGGCAGCTGCAATCGGCATGATCGGAAGCTCGGACGGTCCAACCTCAAT
>JAAZHL010000043.1 GCA_012510755.1 Leucobacter sp. | reverse complement strand
TGGGCTGCTCAACCCGGCCTGCGCACCGTGCAGGGCGAGATCGAAGCTGCGTTGCAAACACTCGTGCGGGCAGAACCCGGCGGTGAGCCGCGACTCACCGTCGGCGGGCGCACCGACGCAGGCGTGCACGCGCGCGGGCAGGTCGCGCACCTCGACCTGCCCGACGATCTTGCCCCAGTGGTGACCGCTCGCCGGTTGAACGCCGTGCTGAATCAGCGATTTAACGAGTGGCAACGATCCACTTATATAGAGACCGCGAGCGCCCGAGCCGGCATGCGCGATGCAGCCGACGTCACTGTGCACGCCGTGCGCGAGGTGCCACCCGAGTTTGATGCGCGGTTCGGCGCACTCCGGCGACGCTATGAATATCGGGTGCGGAGTGTGGGCACGCTCCACGATCCACTGCTTGCAAGATTTACAGCAAACGTGCCCCGCGAGCTGAACCTCGATGCGATGCAGCATGCGAGCGACCAACTGCTTGGTCTGCAAGATTTCACGACGTTCTGCAAGGCCCGCGAGGGTGCGACTGCGGTGCGCGAGTTGTTGCGGTTTGATTGGCGGCTCACCGAAGACGGCGCGCTGGCTGCCACGATTGAGGCCGATGCATTCTGTCATTCGATGGTGCGAGCGCTCGTGGGTGGGGTCGTGGCGGTTGGCAGCACGAGGATCACCGAGCCCGAACTCCTCGCGCTGCGCGACGGTCGTGAACGCACCAGTCGGTTCACCGTCATGCCGGCGCACGGCCTCTCGCTCGAAGAGATTGTGTACCCGCCAGAGTCAGAGCTCGCTGCGCGATCCTTGCAGACGCGAGCCAAACGCGACCAGCTCGATGACTGAAGTCGGCACGTCATCTGCCACCTGAAATCAGAATGTCAACCAGTGACATCCTGTGCTAAAGTAGACCCTTGGTGCTCATGCACCCGAATGTGAGCCCCCCAACGCCGACGCACTTGCAGCGCTGAAGAGCACTGAAAGACGCGGCAGGGGAGGGATTCGCGAACCACTCCATTCCGAACGAAAGCAGCATACTGTGACTCGCACGTATTCACCGAAGGCAGCTGAGCAGAAGCACGACTGGCTCGTCATCGACGCCACCGATGTCGTGCTCGGCCGCCTCGCCTCGCACGCCGCCGCACTCCTGCGCGGTAAGCACAAGACCACCTTCGCCCCCCACATGGACATGGGCGATCACGTGATCATTGTGAACGCAGACAAGGTTGTTCTCACCGGCAACAAGGCAGCGAACAAGCGCGCATACCGCCACTCGGGTTACCCCGGCGGTCTGCGTTCGGTTACCTACACTGAGCTGCTCGAAAAGAACCCCGAGCGCGCAGTTGAAAAGGCCATCCGTGGCATGCTGCCAAAGAACTCGCTCGGTCGTGACCAGATGCGCAAGCTCAAGGTCTATGCAGGTTCCGAGCATCCGCACGCTGCGCAGCAGCCCACCCCGTACACCATCGGCCAGGTTGCGCAGTAAGCGCGAGACTTTAGAAAAGAGATTTCAAAGTGACTGAAGAAAACGTGGCCGTCGAGAGCTACACCACCGAGACCCCGGCCGCACAGGCGACCGCGTCGACGCCCCGCCCTGCACTCACCGTTCCCGGTGCCGCAGTTGGCCGCCGCAAGCAGGCAATTGCCCGCGTGCGCCTCGTACCCGGTGCAGGCACCATGACCGTCAACGGCCGTGAGCTCGCAGAGTACTTCCCGAACAAGCTGCACCAGCAGCTCATCACCGACCCGTTCACCGTGCTCGATCTGACCGGTGCATACGATGTCATCGCCCGTATCAAGGGTGGCGGCCCCTCGGGTCAGGCAGGCGCACTGCGCCTCGCGATCGCTCGCGCGCTCAACGAGATCGACACTGAGCACAACCGCCCAACCTTGAAGAAGGCTGGCTTCTTGAGCCGCGACGCTCGCGTCATCGAGCGCAAGAAGGCCGGTCTGAAGAAGGCCCGCAAGGCGCCTCAGTACTCGAAGCGTTAAGCTTCGGGGTTCATATATGAGCCGCCTATTTGGCACCGACGGGG
>JAAZHL010000315.1 GCA_012510755.1 Leucobacter sp. | reverse complement strand
GTATAGAGTGAATCACCTACCGAGCGTTCGGTCAACCACTGGACCGTGAATCGCAAACCGAACATGCTCGCCAACCGCCGCACATGCATGGTTGCACGCCGGCTGCTGCCTATGTACGACCGCGCGCCGACTGCCAACTACTAGCGACCGACTACTGGCCACCAACCACCGGCAACCGGCAACGAGCAACCAGCAACCGGCAACCAGCAACCAGCCGAACCTCAATCACCACGTGCCGTGGCCGAGGTCAAGAATTAGCGCGAGGTTCCCGCGGCCTGCTTCACATCACGCTCGGCTTGTTTCGCGAGCATCTCGTTGTAGGCGGCAAGCTCAGCCTCACCAGAGCGATCCGCGAAGCGATCCTTGCGCTTCTGCTCTTTCTCATCGCTGCGCGCCCACTGAATCGCCACCGTCAACGCCAACAGCAACGTTGGCAACTCGCCAATGCCCCACGCGATTCCGCCACCGAGGTGCTGATCTTCAAGAGGCGTCGCCCCCCAGGTGCGACCCATCGCGCCATACCAATCAGCAAGCAACAGACTGTCACCGGTCATCACCGTCACGCCAAAGAATGCGTGCGACGCCATCGTCGCAAAGAGTGTGACAAGACGCAGCGGGTACGGAAAACGATAGGGAACCGGGTCGATGCCCACCATCGACAAACAGAACAAGTATCCTGAGATCAAGAAGTGCACAATCATGAACTGATGCCCAAGATGCTCAGACACCGCCCAACGCGCCATCGGCGTGAAATAAAACACCCACAGCGAACCCACGAACACGAGCGCCGCGACGGCGGGGTGCGTGATGATCTTCGAATATGGGGTCTGCACCATCCACATGATCCACTCGCGGGTGCCCCACGAGCCGTCGCGCCGCTTCTCTACCGCGCGCAGCGCCAACGTCACGGGTGCCCCGAGCACCAACACGAGCGGCACCACCATTGCCAGCATCATGTGCGCGAGCATGTGCGTGCTGAACAGGTACTGCTCGTAGCCGTTAAGCACACCGTTGGTGGTGTAGAACAGCATGGCGAGCCCGCCGAGCCAGGCGACCGTGCGCCCGAGCGGCCACCTGTCGCCGCGCTTGCGCAGCCGCCACACTCCCGCAAGATACAACATAGCAGCGAACACACACACGAGCGCCCAAGCGAGATCGAACTTCCAATAGGTGAAGTAGCTGTCGAGCGTGGGCTCTGGTGGCAGCGGGTCACCGGTCAACCATTCGGCCGGGGTGACCGACGGGCTGCCCGTGTCCCTCGCAGATTCGATCGCCACCGGTGTCGCCGAACGACCCAACGCAGCGGCAAGGCCGCTCGCCCCGCCCATTACCGCGAGCTCGGCGACCACGAGCCACGCGAATACGCGGCCACCCCGCGGACCAGGAATCCTCGCGATGGCCCGCTGCCTCCATGCCACACCGAACAGGCCAAGGGCGATCAGCGCAACCGCCTTCAGCACCACGATCTGCCCATAGCCCGTGCCAAACAATGCCTCAACGCCGCCAACGCGCAGGCCTGCGCTGACCACGCCCGAAGCGCTCACCCCGATAAAGGCGAACAGCGCGAATGAGCTGTACCGCGAGACCAGCACGGCCAGCCGCGCGCGATCAACCTTCTTCGCCAAGAACACGAGCGTCATGAGGCCACCGAGCCACACTGCCGCACCGACCAGGTGCACCAGCAGCGAGTTCACCGCCTGCGAGTGCCCCGACGCGCCAGCCGCGTGGCCCTGCGAAGCGATCGGCCACGTGGTCGCAAGCGACAGCACGAGCGCGAGCAAGATGATGCGACGGTCGCGAGCCGCGAAACAGATGACGGTCACGAGTGCGGCGAGCAGAATCTCCATAAGCCACAACTGGCCAAGCTCGAACTCGGTTAGGAACATGGCGAGCCCCGCACCAAAGTCGGCCCCTGCCGAGAACGCCTGGTTCGACACATCGACGTAGGTGAAGATCATCGCCGCGGTGGCGGCCACGGTCAGCACCGCGGCGCTGCCAGAGGCGAGATCCATCGCGACTCGGGTCTCGGGTTTGTCGGCGGCGAGCGCCCACACCGCCAGTGCGAGCGAGCCGATCATGCCGGCCATGCTCACGTTCACGAGCGCCCGCGCGACCGGCAGACCGTAGCGCACGACCGCACCAGGATCCCAGTTGCCCCGATCAGCAGCAGCACCGCCGAGCGCAAGCCCGAGCATGAGTGCCGCGAGAGTGGCGGCGAGCAGAATTGCCGGGGCAATCACGCGAAGAGTTCTGGGCACCCATCAAGCCTACGCCTCACGCCTGAACGACCGTTGACCCCCGGTCCGACCGCTGACGCCGTCTCGGCCGTTGACCCCCATCTCGGCCCCCCGTTCCGGCCGTTGCCCCCGTTTCGGCCTGTGTCCCCATCTCGGCCCCCGTTCCGGCCGTTTCCCCCGTTCCGTTCGAGATTTGGGCACAGCGGCCACCGACAGTCGCCCCACCACTACCGATCTGCCATTTACAGCCTGTATGAGCCGTTTTCTGGGTTGTAAACGGCAGATCGGTACTGGAATGGCTCGGCAAAACGGCTGGAGTGGTCGGGCTTGAATTGACGGGCCGAGCCTGGCCCAGGTCAGCAGGGTCGGGCCTGACCCCGGGTTAGCGGGCCGAGCCGCAGGGTCGGCAGGGTCGGGCGAAGCTCCAGGTTGGCAGAGCGGCCGGGGTGGTAGGGCCGGGTGAAGGTGCGACGGCGCGGGTGCGACGGCACTGGTGCGACGGCGCGGGTTGGCCGCCCACGGCAGGACAAAGCGCGATCCTCGCCCCAAAAACCACAAAACCCCCGGCCGCAGCCGAGGGTTCCGCAGAAGTTTCTACAGTACGACGTACTTACTTGACCGAAGCCTTGAGCTTCGAGCCAACCGAAACCTTCACGCGCTTGCCAGCGGGAATCTCAATGGTCTCGCCGGTGCGGGGATTGCGGCCGGTGCGAGCCGAGGTGGTCGCGGTCTCGAACGAGAGCCAGCCGGGAATCGAAACCTTGCCACCAGCAGCAACGGTCTCTGAAACGGCGGCGAAGAGGCCGTCAATCACGTTCGAAACTGCGGCCTGGCTCTGGCCGGTCTCAGCAGCGACCTTGGCAACGAGTTCAGTCTTATTCAGCGACATAGTTTTCGTCTTCCTCTCGGGCCCGCGCCGTCTGCCCGCGCCCTGCTTGATGAAACCCCATAATCATGAGGAGATCGGTTGATCGGGTACGAATCTACCTCAGAAATGGCGAAATATCGCGGAATCACGCGGATTCTTGCAATTATTTCTTCGCGAACACCCCCGTATTGCGCTCTGCGCTGAAAAATGGGCCACAAATTCGCAATTTTGGGCCGAGATTTCACGGTTTTGTGACTGTTCAGGTTGGGGGTGGGTGCGAGTCGGCTGGCGGTGACGAGGGCGTGCGAGCGGCGACTAGGGGCGAGGATCGCGCGGCCTAGGCCGCGCCAAGAACATCGCGGCCACGGCAACCGCGATCACCGAGCCCGCCATAACTGCGAGACGCGCCGTGTCTGCGTCGGCTGCGTCAGCAAAACTCAGCTCAGCGACAAGCATCGCGACGGTGAAGCCCACACCGGCAAGCGCACCGACACCGATCAGCTCGCGCAGGCGCACGCTCGGGTCGAGCTGGGCTCGGGTGAAGCGGGTGAGCGTCAGCGTGGTGAGCACAATGCCAATCGGCTTACCGAGCACCAGGCCGAGCATGATGCCGATCGCGATCGGGTCGGCCGGAAACCGTGAGTCGCCCGTGATCGCCACACCCGCCGCAAAGAATGCGAACACCGGCACCGCGAAGCCAGCAGAAATCGGCCCGAAACGGTAGCCAAAGCTTTCGGCCAGGGGGTGCGGTCGTGTGTCGGTCAGGTGCGGGTGGTCGGCAACGCGTGCGTGTTCGCGGGCATTCGGCATGACGGCCACGGGCACAGTGAACGCGAGCAGCACGCCGGCGATGGTCGCGTGGATACCTGATGCGTGCATGCAGGCCCACACCACAACACCAATCGGCAGCAGAGTGAGCCACGCGGCCCAGGGGCGCTGAAAGTACCAGCCGCCGAGCAGTCGAGCGAGCACCGCGTACAGTCCGACCAGCACCAACGCCGCGATGAGTGGCAAGAAGTGAATCGTCTCGGTATACGCCACAGCGATAATCGCAATGGCTATGAAGTCATCGACGACTGCGAGGGTGAGCAAGAATATGCGCAGGGCAAGGGGCACCCTCGGCGCAATGAGTCCGAGCACCGCCACCGCGAACGCGATATCGGTCGCCGTCGGAATCGCCCACCCGCGCATCGATGGCTCACCCGCATTCACCGCCAAGTAGATGATCGCTGGCACCATCACTCCGCCAGCCGCAGCGGCAATCGGAACAATCGCCGTCGAGAAGCGGCTCAGAGCGCCCTCAACGAATTCGCGCTTCAACTCGAGACCGACCAGAAAGAAGAAAATGGCGAGCAGCCCATCGGATGACCATTGGCCGAGTGTGAGGTTGAGCCCGAGGCCTGCGGGGCCGATCCTCGTATCGCGCAGCGCAAAGAACCACTCACTCACCGGACTGTTCGCGAGCACGAACCCGAGCAATGCAGCCGCCATCACGATGATGCCGCTGATCATCTCGACCCGCAGCAGGCGTTTGAGGCGCAGCGTCTCACGACGGCCAAGGTAGAGGGCAATGCGGCCGGTGCGCGGGTAGCGACCTGATTTCGAGATCGCGCGTGTGTGGCTGGGCGCAGTGCTGGCGCTGTTCACAGTATTCGCGGTGTGTGCGTTATTCACGCTGTTCCCCGTGGGTGCGGCGCTCACGCTGTGCGCAGTGTTCGCGGCTTCATTGGGCGACTGGTGCATCTTTGCCTTTCAGGGCAGGTCAATTGAACCGTCGACCAGGCTTCCCGACACACCAGATTTTGATCGTAGCACCCAATCACAGCTTTACGCCAGATTTCATTTGCTGATCTGGCGGCTGTGCCGTAAACTCGATCTTTGGCTGTGCGAAGTCCCATCGCGCAGGCCGTGAGGGCGACTAGCGAAGAGATCCGTGCCCTTGCAGACAAGAGATCTTGGGTGAGGCCTTCTGGCTTCACGGTATTGGAGGAAACACCATGGCAGCAGTGTGCCAGGTGACAGGAGCCGTTCCCGGTTTCGGTCACAACATTTCACACTCGCACCGCCGCACCAAGCGTCGGTTCGATCCAAATATTCAAAAAAAGACCTACTACGTGCCGTCACTCGGCCGCAAGGTGACCCTCACCCTGTCGGCTAAGGGCATCAAGGTGATCGATGCCCGTGGCATCGAGGCCGTGGTCTCTGACCTGCAGAAGCGTGGGGTGAAGATCTAATGGCTAAGCCTTCAAAGGATCTGCGTCCGATCATCAAGCTGCGCTCCACCGCGGGCACCGGCTTCACCTATGTGACGAAGAAGAACCGTCGCAACACCCCTGACCGTCTCGTGCTGAAGAAATATGACCCGGTCATCCGCCAGCACGTCGAATTCCGAGAGGAGCGCTAATCATGGCTAAAAAGAGCATGATCGCTAAGAACAAGCAGCGCCAAGCGGTTGTTGCGCGCTACGCCGAGAAGCGTCTCGAGCTGAAGAAGGCTCTCATTGACCCGAACGGCACCGACGAAAGCCGCGAGGCTGCACGCGTGGGTCTGCAGAAGCTGCCCCGCAACGCGTCACCGGTTCGCGTGCGCAGCCGCGACGTCATCGACGGTCGCCCCCGTGGCGTGCTGTCAAAGTACGGCATCAGCCGTGTTCGCTTTCGCGAGATGGCGCACCGTGGCGAACTGCCCGGCATCACGAAGTCGTCGTGGTAATTCAGTAATTTTGTAATTACCTGCGATTTAGCGGGGGTGTGATCTATTACGATCACACCCCCGCTTTCGTTTGTGCATACCGCCGGTCGTCAATCGGTGCAGGGTCGGTCAACCAGTGCGAGGATCGTTCAGTCGGTGCGCGCCAGAGGCCGGTCAGACGGAATCACACGCCATGCAATGAGCGCCGACACCAAGAGACTGCCAGCTGCGATGAAGGCGGTGGTTTGCAGGCCTGACACGAACGATTGCTGCGCGAGCGCGAGCAGTTCATCGTTGGTGTCGCGCAGCACGCCGGCAGCGTGTGCGAGCGAGTCTTGCATCGCTTCAGCTACCTTGGCATCGGTGCCTGGCGGCACTTGCAGGTGCGCGCGATACAGTGCCGTCTGCACTGAGCCGAGCACACCGATGCCAAGCGCAACTCCGAGCTCGTAAGCGGTTTCGGCGATCGACGACGCCGCGCCCGCCCGCGAGGGTGGCGCCGCAGCCACAACGGCATCGGTTGACAGGGTCGAAGCGAGACCTATGCCGAAGCCCATGATGGCCAATGGCAATGCAAGGGCCCAGAAGCTTGCTGCATTCGCAGCAAGCGCGATACCCGCGAGCCCGACAGCGCCAAGAGCAAGTCCGAACGCGATCGAGCGACCGAGGCCAAACCATTTCATTGAGGCACCCACAAAAGCGACCACGATGACTGAAGCGATGGTGCCGGGCAGCTCTGCAACACCCGCCCAAAACGGCGAGTAGCCGCGAACCAGTTGCAGGTACTGCGAGAAAAAGAACAGCAGCCCCAGGAAGGCGAAGATTGCGAGACCGTTCGACACGACCGCTCCGCTGAAAGCCGGAATCTTGAAAAGTTCAAGGTCGAGCATTGGAGTCTTAAGGTGGCTTTGTCTGCGCACAAACCACCAGGCTGCAGCAACGCCAACCACGAGCGCGAGCGCGGTGCTGAATCCGACGCTGCCATTGGCCAGGCTCTTGATTGCATAGACAATCGGCACGACAGCTAGCACTGAGAGCACAGCCGAGAGCAGGTCGATGCGCGCGGGCACGGGGTTTTTCGACTCAGGCAAGAGCCACAGCCCGAACACGACAATCAGCACAATCACGGGCACATTGATGAGAAAGACCGAGCCCCACCAGAAATGTTCGAGCAACGCGCCGCCGATAAGCGGTCCAACAGCGCCACCCGCCATGGCACCAGCCGACCACAACGCAATCGCACGGGTGCGCTGCGCGGGAACGAGAAACATGTTGCGAATAATTGAGAGCGTTGAAGGCATGAGGGTGGCGCCAGCGACGCCGAGCAGGGCGCGAGCAGCGATGAGCACGTCTGCGGTGGGGGCATAGGCCGCGAGCACGGAGGCGATTCCGAAGGCCACGCTGCCGAGCATAAGTAGTCGCTTGCGCCCAATGCGGTCAGCGACGTTACCCATCGTGATGAGCAGGCCGGCAAGCACAAAGGAATAGATGTCGCCAATCCACAGTGTTTGTGTGGCGGTCGGTTCGAGAGCTTCAGTGAGTGCTGGGACCGCGAGAAAGAGCACGGTGCCGTCGACCGCGAGCAGGACGACTGCGAGAATCAGCACACAGAGCGCTGCCCATTCGCGTGCACCCGCGGGGCGGGACTGGTTCGACGGCTGCTCGGGGCTATTCACCAGAGAAGTCTACGCGAGCGTGGCGAGCTCGTCTCGGGCTCGCCCACCCTCAATCAGCCTCGGCAGCACCCTCAGCAATGGTCTGGTGATGATGAATAACCTCAGCCACCACAAAGTTGAACCATTTCTCTGCGAACTCGGGGTCGAGGTGAGCATCTTCGGCAAGCCCCCGAAGCCGTGCGATCTGTTTAGCTTCTCGATCGGGGTCGCTCGGCGGCATACCGTGCACGGCCTTCAGCTCACCTACCTGCTGGGTACACCGGAATCTCTCGGCAAGCATATGAATGAGTGCAGCATCAATGTTGTCGATGCTGCCGCGCAACGCCAACAGCCGGGCCTCAGGGGTGTGGTCAGTCAAGATGATCTCCGATCCTCTGCGCTAGCAATTAATCGAGCAGATCGTGACGTACGACCACTTGCTCACGTTCGGGGCCCACACCGATTGCTGAAATGCGTGATCCGCTCATTGCTTCGAGCGCAAGTATGTAGTTTTGAGCGTTCACGGGGAGGTCTTCGAATTTGCGCGCGCCGGTGATGTCTTCATTCCAGCCATCGAACTCTTCATAGATCGGCTTGGCGTGGTGAAAGTCGCTCTGGTTGACGGGCATATCGTCGTGACGCACTCCGTTCACGTCATAGGCGACACACACGGGAATCTTCTCGAGGCCAGAGAGCACATCGAGCTTCGTCAAGACGAAGTCAGTGACACCGTTGATGCGTGCCGCGTACCGTGCCATCGGCGCGTCATACCAGCCGCAGCGACGCGGGCGCCCGGTGGTTGTGCCGAACTCGAACCCTTGCGCACGCAGGTACTCACCCTTGTCATCAAACAGCTCCGTCGGAAACGGACCAGCCCCAACACGTGTCGTGTACGCCTTGATCACCGCAATAATTCGGGTGAGAGCGTGCGGCGGCAGGCCACTGCCGGTCGATGCGCCACCGGCAGTGGCGTTCGAACTTGTAACGAACGGGTAGGTGCCGTGGTCGATGTCGAGCATGGTCGCTTGACCGGCCTCGAAGAGAATGGTCTTATCGGCCTCGAGCGCTTCGTGCAGAAGCAGCCCAGTGT
>JAAZHL010000314.1 GCA_012510755.1 Leucobacter sp. | reverse complement strand
GTACCGCGCCTTGCTTGACCAAAACCGTGACCTGATTGCGTGGCACAGGTTTGATGCTCGCGAAGCGATTCGTGAGAAGCAAGAGGCGCTGATTGGTGAGCTCGAAACGAAGCTGGCGAGCGCGAGCGAGGTGGCTTCTGACGAGTTCATGTACCAGGATCGAGCTGAGGCCGAACGCGAGCTTGAAGCCGCGCGGCAGCTGCTTGGCGATATTCCGGTGAACGTCTCCCGTGAATCCGTGGTGCAGCGTGCCTGGAACGCGCTGCCTTACGAGCGCTACCGCGGGGCCGATAAGGAATAGCTCAAGCCAGGTTTCGAATGCACGCGCTCGAGCGCATTGTCGCCGTGTAAGCGGGTCGTCACTGTCCAAGCGGATCGTCACGCACTGAACGTGAGGGTCCGCTTGGGCGTCACTATGCCCTGGACGGGGGCATCGTGCGGCTCAACGGGTACCGCATCGAACACCTCTGTGTCGAAGATCACCGCGTAGACGGGCGGACGGTGAGTGAGCGCCTCGAGCGTACGATCGAAATATCCTCGGCCCCAGCCGAGACGATTTCCGCTCAGGTCGGCTGCAGCCGCGGGTACGAGCATCAGGTCGACGTGTTCGACGGCACCCGGCGGCAGCAATTCGCCGAGCGGTTCACGGATGCCGAACTTTCCAGAGCGATGCCCCGATCCACTGGGGCTGATCCAATCGAGATAGCCATCATCACGCGATGCCGGAAAGAGCATGTCGAGCTCAGCTGCCTTCGCCCACTCGAGAAATCCGCTCACATCAGGTTCGGTAGCAGTGGGTACGAAACATGAGAGCCGTGACGCGCCAAGTGACTCAACAAGGGCAACGAGTTGTGTGGTGAAGCCCTCGCGTGCGTGTAGGCGTGACTGCTCTGACATTTCTGAGCGTGCATTTCGGATGCGGGCCCGAATGAGGGCCTTTTCTGCAGCCATCAGATCACTCATGCCCCGAGTCTACGGCGGGGTTCGCCGCAACCGACTGACAGCCTTGCGAATTCACGCGCATGACTCTCTTGAGAACTTGTGTTGCTGTCAATAAACCCAGATAAGCTACACGATATGGCAACAGATGTGCGCACTGTTCAGAAGGCGGTTATTCCTGCGGCGGGCCTCGGCACACGCTTTTTACCAGCAACGAAGGCGATGCCAAAAGAGATGCTGCCGATCGTTGATAAACCCGCAATTCAGTACGTCGTCGAAGAGGCAGCCAAGTCGGGGCTGAACGATGTGCTCATCATCACCGGTCGAAATAAAGAAAACCTCATCAGCCACTTTGACGGTGTGCCCGAACTTGAATACACGCTGCAGCGAAAGTCAGACACCAACAAGCTTCGCAAAGTGCACGAGGCAAGTGAGATCGCCGAGGTGCACTTTCTGCGCCAAGGGCAACCGCTCGGCCTGGGGCACGCCGTCGGGCGGGCCCGGCAGCATGTCGGTCAGCAATCGTTTGCCGTGCTGCTCGGCGACGATCTCATCGATGACCGTGACGCGCTGCTCACCAAAATGATCGAGGTGCATGACAGCGAGCAAGCCACGGTCGTCGCACTGATGGAGGTGCCACCGGAACAAGTGCACCTCTACGGTTGTGCCGCAGTCGAGCCGACAGATGAGCCCGGTGTCGTGCGCATCACCGCACTCGTTGAGAAGCCAGACCCCGCAGATGCGCCATCAAACCTCGCAGTCATCGGCCGCTATGTGTTGCGCCCCGAAATCTTCGACGAGATCGACAAGCTCGAACCAGGTCGCGGTGGTGAATACCAGCTCACCGACGCACTCAACGCGCTCGCCGCTGGTAAGGGTGAGCGCCCGGTCTATGGTGTGGTCTTCGACGGGCGACGCTACGATACCGGTGACCGTGTGGGATGGATTCAAGCGAATCTGCGGCTTGGCGTAGAACACTCCGAGTTCGGAGACGAACTCTCAGACTGGCTGCTTGAGTTTGCAGACGGGCTGCGCGAGGCGAAAGCCAAGAGCGGGCGAGCACCTCAGTGAGTCCACTGCCGCACCCCATCGATACCCCGACGCCGAAGACGGCAGGGCGGGTGGGCATTCGCGTGGTGGCCCAGCGTGATGCTGCGACGCTGCGGCGGTTGTTGACCGAGAACAGAACCTGGCTCGAACCGTGGGAGGCCACGTTTCCGGGCGGGGGAGGCGCAGTGCCCGGCACAGTCTCATTGCGCCCCGTGATTCGCGCGATGCGCAAACAGCAGCGCGCGGGGGTGAGCATCTCGTTTGTGATCACCTATGACGGGGCAGTGGCCGGGCAACTCAGCGTGAGCGACATCAGCGGGGGTGCGGCCCGCACCGCCTCCATCGGCTACTGGATCTCGCAGCATGTCGCAGGCAGGGGCGTCACCCCGACGGCGGTCGCCCTCGCAATCGACTACCTCTTCTTCGAGTTACGTCTGCATCGCGTCGAGATTTGCATACGACCCGAAAATGAGGCGTCGCTCAGGGTCGTGAAGAAACTCGGCATGCGTTACGAGGGCAGACGCGACCGATACATTCACATTGCCGGTAGCTGGTGCGACCACGACTGTTTCGCGGTCACGGCCGAAGAAGTGGGCCAAGGAATGCTCTCAAGAATCGGCGCGGCACACGACTGACGGGCGAACTTAACCGTACAGTGAGCCTCATGACAAGCGGCGTGTTCGGTGGCGGAGTGATCTTCGTAGTTGCCGCGCTGCTCTGGGCCGCAGTGCTCGTGCCGAGCTTCATTCGCCGCAAAGAGTTCAAAGCGGCAGAACAGAATGCGTTGCGGCTGCAGCGCACGTTGCGGGTGCTCGCCGAGACGGCCGAGGTGCCGAGCGAGGTGCGCGTCGAGGCAACCGCCCGAGAGGCACTCGCGCAAGAGCGCCTGCTGCGCACCGCACAGCGAAGGCAAGAGGCCGAACGCAAAGCGCAGCTTTCTGAGGCACGCGCAGCGCAGGTTCGGGCAGAAATGCGAGCACAGCAGGTGAAGCGAAAGCAGGCTGCGTTGGTGCGTTCCGCGAAACTTAGGCGACCTTGGGTGCGACGGGTGCGTCAGGTTGCTGCGATCGCGTTTGTGCTTGCCTGCATCGGTGCGGTGACGGGCGGAGCGCTTGCGATGTTCGGCAGCCCTGCTGTGTTGCTGCTTGGCTCGTTGGCCGTTGCGGCTGCTGGGCTTGGTGCGCTCGTCTTGCTCGCACCGGGCCGAGTGAAGCATGTCGACATTGACGCTGAGCACGTGATCGAAGAGGTGCCAGCGGCGCCGGCGGTGACAGCGCAAGAAGAACGCGAAGAGGATCGTGCAGCAGCCGCACACGCCGCCGCTCAGGCCGCTGCTGCCGCCCGCATCGAACGGGCCCGTGCCCGGGCACGGGCGAGAGCCGCGGGGCCAACCAAGAAACCGCAGGCGCAGAACAAGCCACATTCGATTCTGCTCGACATGGCCGCCGCAGATGAGGCCCCTGCGCAGCCGACAACTGCGGTCGCGCAGCCTGTTGCCCCGGCATCGCCCTCGACCACATCACATGCTGCGGCCGATGCGGGTGCTGCGAGCTTCTCGCGCATGGGCATCATTGGTGACACAAGCGACGGTGCGCTTGACCTTGACGAAGTGCTGCGCTCACGCCGAAAGGCTGGCTAACCAACCGCAGTGGTTCGCTGGGGCCTGCTCTGAGCTGGGGCTCACTTTTGGTAACGCCGCCCTGTGAGCCTGCTAGGCTAAAAAAGCTTTCGGGTCTTTAGCTCAGTTGGTAGAGCGCGTCGTTCGCAATGACGAGGTCAGGGGTTCAATTCCCCTAAGATCCACTCCCTACGGTCGTTCCTCTTCTACGAGGAATTGCTCGAATTTTGTCGAAAGCGGTGCTTTCAACTCTGAAAAATTCGGGCCCCTAAGATCCACTCCCTATGGTCGTTCCGCCACCGGTCACCCCTCGAGCGCCACGGTAATCTCCGCGGCTGCAGCATGCAAGCGTGCGGCGACCTGCGCGTCGGTGAGCTCGTGCGACAGAAATGCTGCCGCGACCGCCAACGCCGCAGACCCACGAATCTGCAAAGCCACCGCCACCGACTTCAAACCATGAATCACCTCATCATGGCTCGAGGCGTAGCCCTGCTCGAGCGTCGCTAACGTGGCCGCGCGCTGCTCGTCACTCAACGTCTCGGGCCATTCATGCTGCGGCAACTGACACAGCACTGCCCGCCCTGGTGCTCCAACTCCCAGCGGATGTTCGGTTCCCGGGTGTTGCGCGACCGAGACGATCGAGCTGCGTGGTTCGACGCTCAACAGGGTGATCGCCTCGTCGCCATCGAGCCTCACGAGAAAGCAGGTCACGCCAAGATCGTCAACCGCCGCCCGCAGTATTGGTGCGGCCGCCTGCTGCAGATCGCGTTCAACCGTTGCCGCGAGTGATGCCAGACGGGGCCCGAGCAGATAGTGGCCGCGGTCGTCGCGCACGACCAGCCGGTGCAGCTCGAGTGTGCGCAAGAGCCGATAGGCGATCGAACGGTGTAGGCCGAGTTCAGTAGTGATGGCCGCGCTCGACATGGCGCCACCGTGAGCGGCCAATATCTCGAGAATTCGAATGCCCCGAGACAATGTTTGCGACGTGACCGAACTGCTATCCGCCGGTTTCTCTGCCGATCTGGCCGCAGATTTGGCTGTCGATTTACCTGCTGATGTGCCTGCCGCGATCTTAGTCAACTGCGTGCTCCCTGCTGCTGTCGGTGGTTGCCAAAGGCAGGCTGCACGAGGTACGATCGAAAATGTTCGATTAAAGATGCATCTGCTCGATTATAGAGTAGTGCGGGTGCTGGCATTACGCAAACCTCATGCAAGGAATCTCCATGGAATTTCACCACCACGGCTACGAGTCTGATGATCCTCGAATTCGCCCTGCAGCAGGAGCGGGCAAAGAACGACCTGCAGAGATACCTGCTGAAGTCGACGTGCTCATTGTTGGTGCAGGCCCGGCAGCGATGCTGCTCGCCGCACAACTCTCGCGCTTTCCAGAGCTGACGGTTCGCATTGTTGAGCGCCGCAATGGGCGACTCGAAATTGGCCAAGCCGACGGCATTCAAGCGCGCAGTGTCGAAACCTTTCAGGCATTTGGCTTTGCTGAACGCATCATTGCTGAGGCCTACCGAATCACTGAGACGGCATTCTGGAAGCCCGACCCCACCAACCCCACGCACATCGCGCGCGCGACACGCACGCCTGACGACGCCAACGGACTGAGCGAGTTTCCGCACTTGGTCGTGAACCAGGCGCGAGTACTCGACTATTTCGCTGAAGCCGCGGCTCATGCCCCCGGCCGTATCGTGCCCGACTGGGGCGTCGAATTTGTTGACCTCGACATCGCCGAAGAGGGCAGCCATCCGGTCACTGCGACGCTTCGTCACGTCGCGGGGCCTCAAACTGGCAGCACACTCACGGTGCGCGCTAAGTACGTCGTGGGTGGAGACGGGGCACGCAGCCAGGTGCGCACGTCAATCGGGCGCCGGCTGCAAGGTGACTCAGCATTTCACGCGTGGGGAGTGCTCGATGTGTTGGCCAACACCGACTTCCCTGATGTGCGCACGAAGTCAGCCATTCAGTCGCACGACGGCGGCAACATTCTGCTGATTCCACGTGAGGGAGGGCACCTCTTTCGGCTCTACGTCGACCTTGGTGAGGTGGCTGAAGATAACAATGGCGCGGTGCGCGCGACACCTACCGACGAGATCATCGCCCGGGCGAACGCGATTCTTCACCCCTATTCGGTCGACGTGAAATCGATCGCCTGGCACAGCGTGTACGAGGT
>JAAZHL010000313.1 GCA_012510755.1 Leucobacter sp. | reverse complement strand
CACCCGTCTCGCGAAAGTCGAGCCATGCCAGGTAGCCAGCTTGGCCGGGGCGCCACTGCACCTGAGGCAGGTGCTCGGCGAGCAGGCTCGCGAACAGGCGCTGATTCGCTTCGACCTGCGTTATTGCGCGATCGCGCCACTCCTGTGCCTCGCCGAATGCCGCAATGTTTGCGTGTAGGCCGAGCAGGCTGACCCGAGTGATCACCTCAGGCGGGAGGTGTTGCAGCACCTCGTTCGCGCGCTCATCGGCTGCGACAATGACCGAGCATTTCGCGCCGGCAATGTTCCACCCCTTGCTTGCCGAGGTGACGGTGGCCGAGAGCGCTCCTGCTGCGGCGGCGAGAGGAGCAAACGGGGTAAACACGGCGTCGTGATGCGTGAGCGGGGCGTGAATCTCATCGCTCAGCACACACACGTCGTAGGTTGCGGCAAGCTCAGCTAGCGCAGTCAGCTCGTCGCGCGTGAATGGCACGCCGTGCGGGTTATGAGGGTTGCACAGAATCATGGTGCGCGCGCCACCAGCGAACTCACGTTCGATTGCGGTGAGGTCGAGTGCAGTGAGCTGAGAGTCTGCGGGTTCATGCAACGGCACTTGTGCCACCTCGAACGGCAGTTCTTGCAGCATCTCAAAGAACCCGGGATAGGTCGGAACCGGCAGCACCAGCCGCCCGCCCGCAGGACACAGCACGCGTAGTGCTTCAACAACGCCGGTGGCCACATCGGTGGCAAGATGCACATGCTGGTGGGCTGGGCTCCAGCCCCAGCGATCCTCGGCAAAAGCCGCAAACACCTCTGGCAGCGCCCCGGGACTATTCACGTACCCAAGGTCACTGTTGTCGACCGCTCGCGTGATGGCACGCCGCACCTGCGGGGCCACCGTGAAGTCCATTTCGGCAACGAAGAGGGGCAACACGTCGGCGCCGTGGCGGGCCCACTTGATGCTCGTGCGGCGCTCATGCAACAGGGGCGGGTCAAGCTCAGCCCACGGTGTACCAGCAGGGTCAACTCCCGCGCCGAGAGCTGACCGCAGACAGTCGTCTATGTCGTTCATAGCTTCATTCTGCACCCGTGAGTGAGCATCAGCCAATGCCCGAGGTCACATCGCGTAATGCGCGACAAGTGCGCCTGTAGGGCCAGAACGATTGCTATGCGGCGTCAGCAGTCTTTCGGCGAATATGGCTACGGGCGTGGTCAACCGCCGGCTCAAGCTCAGCAAAGAGGTGGTTGGGGTGTCGCAGGGCGCCGACCACGCCGAGCCGGTTCAGCATTGCTTGGTGCTCGGGACGAATGCCTTTCACCAGCACCGTCGCACCCTTGCGTTCGAGCCCAGTAATAAGCTCTGCGAGGGCATTCGCGCCAGTCGAATCGACGATCTGCAGGGCCGACAACCGCAGAATTACCACCTCAACGCCCGGTTCGCGGGCGATGTCATCGAGCAGACGCTCAGCAGCACCGAAGAACAAAGACCCTTCGATGCGAAACAGTGCGATCTGTTCATCACCGGGCTGTTCGTCACCGGGCAGCGGTTCGCGGTGCGCGCCGCTCGAACGGCTGAGCGTACGCAGCGCGAAGAAGGCGGCAATCGCGACACCGATGCCCACTGCGACCACCAAATCAAAAGCGACCGTGACGAATGCGGTCACCAAGAACACGGCGGCACTCGACTTGCCAGAACTTGCCACCCGTTTGAACGTCGACACCGACACCATGCGTGCGGCCGTCACCATGAGCACACCCGCGAGCGCTGCAAGCGGAATATTTGAGACGACCCCGGCGGCCGCGAGCACAACGACGAGCAGTAAGAGCGCGTGCACGATCGCCGCGACTCGGGTCTTTGCCCCGCTGCGCACGTTGACTGCGGTGCGGGCGATCGCGCCGGTCGCCGGCATACCGCCAAAGAATCCCGCAGCGATCGAGGCGAGACCCTGACCGAAGAGCTCGCGATCCGCGTGAAATCCACCCGTCGGGGCAAGTGACGCAGCCACTCGCGCTGACAACAGTGACTCAATCGCCGCGAGCGCAGCCACCGCGAGTGCGGGGCCGATGAGTGCAACCATGAGCGACGGACTCAGGTCTGGTAACGAGGGCGAGGGCAGGGAATTGGGCAGTTCACCGATGGTGTCGAGCGGCAGCTGCAAGAACGCGACGGGGAGCGAGACCACCACAATGGCGAGAAATGACCCCGGCAGTGAGTGCTAGAATTTACCCATCTCCACCAT
>JAAZHL010000312.1 GCA_012510755.1 Leucobacter sp. | reverse complement strand
CCTCGATCGTGTCAAGCCGTTCATGTGCGTGCTCCGTGAGTGGCTTATCGGGGTCAAACAAGAAATAGGCGTACGCACGCTCACGACTACGGCCAACTCGACCACGCAGCTGGTGCAGCTGGCTGAGACCATACTTGTCAGCGTTATCAATGATGATCGTGTTCGCGTTAGCGATATCGAGGCCCGTCTCAATGATGGTCGTTGAGACCAGCACATCGTACTTTCGCTCCCAAAAATCGACGACCACCTGTTCGAGCTGATGCTCGCTGAGCTTACCGTGGGCCACGGCGACACGGGCGTCAGGCACGAGTTCGGCAATCTGGGCTGCAACCCGACTAATCGAGCTCACTCGGTTGTGCACGAAGAACACTTGCCCCTCGCGCAACAGCTCCCGGCGAATCGCGGCAGCGATCTGTTTGTCGCTGCGCGGCCCCACGAATGTCAGAATCGGGTGCCGATCTTCTGGCGGTGTCGCGAGCGTCGACATCTCACGAATACCGGTCACTGCCATCTCGAGGGTACGTGGAATCGGTGTCGCGCTCATTGCGAGAATGTCGACACCGGTCTTCAGTTTCTTCAGCGAGTCCTTGTGTTCGACGCCAAATCGCTGCTCTTCATCAATAATCACCAGCCCAAGGTCTTTGTATCTCACCTGGTCGGTGAGCAGACGGTGGGTGCCGATCACCACGTCAACGGTGCCAGCGGCGAGCCCGTCGACCGTCTCGCGCGACTCTTTCTCGGTTTGAAACCTGCTAAGCGGGCGCAACTGCACGGGGAACCCCGCGAACCGATCTTGAAACGTTTCAAGATGCTGGTTGACCAGCAAGGTAGTCGGCACAAGCAGCGCCACCTGCTTGCCGTCTTGCACCGCTTTGAAGGCGGCCCGCACCGCAATTTCAGTCTTGCCAAATCCGACATCGCCTGACACCAGGCGATCCATTGGCACCGGGCGCTCCATGTCTCGCTTGACCTCATCGATGGTCGTCAGCTGGTCTCGAGTCTCGGCATAAGGAAACGCTTCTTCGAGTTCATGCTGCCAGGGCGTATCTGGCGAGAACGCATGCCCCGGCGACGCGACGCGAGCGGAATACAGCTTTACCAACTCAACCGCGATGTCTCGCACGGCCTTGCGGGCCTTCTTCTTGGCTGCCGCCCAATCGCTGCCGCCCATCTTCGACAGGCTTGGCGCCTCGCCGCCCACGTAGCGGCTCAGCTGATCAAGCTGATCGGTCGGCACATAGAGTTTGTCACGTGGCATACCACGCTTGCTCGATGCGTATTCAAGCACCAAATACTCGCGCAGCGCTTTGCCTCGTTCAGCAGCTGTACGGCCGACGCCAGTGGGCACCAGCCGTTGAGTAAGCTCAACAAATTGGCCAATTCCATGGGTCTCGTGCACCACGTAGTCGCCATGCTGCAACGGCAATGGGTCAACGACGTTCTTGCCACGGCGCTTCGCCAGCTTGCTCGGTGCCTGATGCTGGCTGACCGTGCGCCCGAAGAATTCGGCCTCGCTCACGAGCGCCACTCGTGATTCGGCGCTCTCGAATCCACTCCACGCAGCCGCCACGGTCAGGTAGATGACCCCCGCGTCGAATTCGTTTGGCAATACGTCAACTATGCGTGCGGCGAGCCCGGCCTCGGCAAGCACATCGCGTGCTCGCTCGACCAGACCGACACCTTGCGCAGTCACCACGGTGCGCCACCCTGCAGCTACTTTGTCCCGCAGATATGCAACTATTGCCGCAGTGGCGTCGCCACCAGGCGTGAGACGCGGCAAGGCAGCGCCTGCAACTACGATCTGTGAGGCATCATCGCCCACCTGCATCGCAGCGCCATTCTGCGCGCCCTCGCTCTCGCCCGGCTCAGCACCGCCCGATTCAACAGCAGCATCATCGAGGTCGGCCACGAACCCCGTGACCGTGTGCCACGGGCGCTCGCCTGCGGCGTCGCGCAACTCGGTCATCGTCAGCATGCCGTGGTTATCTGTTGGCACGGGGGCATCGGCGCCCGCCGTCGCTGCCGCCCACGCAGCCTCAAGAAATTCACGGTTCGTTTCGGCGAGGCTCACCGCGCGACTGGCAACCTTCTCGGGTGACACCACCATCACGCTGCCGCCGGCGGGCAACAACGCCGTCAGCGGTCGCAGATCTGGTAGCAGCTGTGGCAATAAGCTCTCCATGCCTTCGACCGCGATGCCCTGACTGATCTTCTCAAGCAAACTGCTGAGTGCCGGGAAGCGCGGCAGCAGCGCCGCGGCACGCTCGCGCACCTCATCAGTCAGCAGCAGCTCACGCGCAGGCCACAGTTCTATCTGTGGCAGCGCCTCGCCCGCGCTGCGCTGGTCGCTCACCGCGAAGCGTCGAATCTGATCGACCTCATCTCCAAAGAAATCGACACGTATAGCTTGTTCGGCTGTTGGCGCGAACACGTCGAGAATGCCACCACGCACCGCGAACTCACCGCGACGAGTCACCATGTCAACGCGGGTGTAAGCCATTTCGACGAGACGAGCGGTGATCACGTCGAGCGATTCGCCGACTTCACCGGCGCGCAGCACTAGGGGCTCGGCAGTTGCAGCATGCGATGACACCGGTTGCAGTGCGGCTCGCACCGAGGCCACCATCACCAGTGGCCGCGAGCCGTCGTGTTCTCGCAGCAAGCGCAAGGCAGCCGCGCGACGGCCCACGGTCTCGGCGCTCGGGCTCAACCGTTCGTGCGGCAGGGTCTCCCACGCAGAGAATTCAGCGGTGACCGCCTCTGGCACGAGCGACGCAATCGCAGAGCGCAACGTGTCTGCTTCTCGACTTGTTGCCGCGATCAAGAGCAACGCGCCGTGGTCGCCGGCCTGCCAACGCCGTCGCAGCAGACCCGCAATGAGGGCAGGGCGCAGTGCCTCAATTGTCGCAAAGCCGGTGCTCTCACCGAAGCAGTCCAGTGCACGAGCGAACGATGCCGAATCGTTTAGCAGCCGATCAAGGCCTGCAAGGCTCATCGTGCCGACCGCCCATGAAATCGTTGCTGGGCAGCGAGCAAGCCATCATCAACCAGCAACTCGGTGGCGTCTGCCGCGTCTTCGAGCAACACCCCGAGATTATTGAGCTCTGAGTTTGCGAAGGGTCGCAGCACGTAATCGGCTGGGTCTTGCTGACCGGGCGGTCGACCGACGCCAATGCGCACCCGCAAGAATTCTGGGGTGTCGAGCGCCTTTGCGATGTCGCGGAGACCGTTGTGGCCGCCATGCCCGCCGCCGATCTTCAGTTTGAGCGAGTCGAACGGAAGGTCAAGCTCATCGTGCAACACAATGATTCGTTCGGGAGCAACCGCGAAGTACTTCGCGAGGGCCGACACCGGGCCACCGGAGGTGTTCATGTAGCCGTTCGATTTTGCGAGCACGAGCTTAGGCCCCCCTGGCCGCAAGAACCCCTCAGCGATGCGTGAGTTGGTCTTGTGTGTCGCAAATTTTGCGCCGAGCCGGTCTGCCAACACGTCGAGCGCCATCTGCCCCACGTTGTGTCGGGTGGTCTCGTACTTCGGCCCGGGGTTGCCAAGCCCCACAATCAGCCATGCGTCGCTCACCGCTTCGCCTCTCTCATGCTGGTTCGTATTGCGCTTTCGCCAGAACATGCTTCAATCGAACCACACATCTCTGACCCTAAACGTGAGAAACCCGCCAGAGCAACAGGTGCTCGGGCGGGTTCGTCACATACCGAGTTACTCGGCTGCTGCTTCGCCTTCGGCGGCCTCGTCCTCGTTGCCACCCGAGCGTGGGGCAACAATCTGCACCACGAGGGCGTCTGCTTCGTCAAGCAGCGTCTCATCGTTTGCGAGCTTGATGTCGCCAGCGACGATGTGCACGCCAGCTTCGAGGCCTT
>JAAZHL010000311.1 GCA_012510755.1 Leucobacter sp. | reverse complement strand
CCGTGTGGGGTGCGTCCATACCCGACCGAGAAGATGACACGGTCGCGGCTCTGTGCCATGGCTTGCTCGAGCGTCAACACCGCAAAGGGTTCGGCGCGCTCACCCAACAAGAAGTCTCGGTACTGCGGCAGCTTTGAAAACGCTTGCAAGACTGCCTGCTGCACACGCACCGAGTGGCGGGTGCTCGCCGTCAGCACCATCAGCGATTCGCGCGGCCGCTCGGCAGCGTGCTGCAACACTAGCTGCACCACCCGATCGACTTCGCCGTCGGTGCTCTCGACGGCACCGGTCTGCTGATCGGGCAGGCCCTGGCCGTCTGCAACGAACTCGATCGTGAGGCTCGAGTGCCCGAGAAAGGTGCCCGCCCATGGAAGCGACACAATATCGCCACCGTAAAAACGCGAATTCACGAGGTTCGTGAGATCTTCACCACCGGCTCGATAGCTGTGCGTGAGCGCCAATTCTGGCAATACCTTGCGCAGCTGTAGGTAGGCGCTGCGTTCGTGCAGGTCTTCGCCAGCCGAGGCAATTTCGTCATCAGTACCGTTGCCTCGCACGGCAATCTCAAATCGCGATGGAGTTTGGGTGACTTCGTCACCGAACGCCACAATCTGCGCGGCTCGACGAATCGCTCCAACGTTCTCAACCAGCGTCGTCGCCCCGGCATCAACGAGAACTGTGGTGTCGAATCGCATCTCTGGCGGCAGGGTCGCGACCTCGTAAGGCGAAAGCACCCACACTGGCGCCAGCACGCCAAGCAGTGAGGGCGCCTGACGAGCGAGTGACTGCAACGAAGCTTCGCCGCTGCGCAGCAACTCGCGCAGCGCGAGAGCCTCGGCCCGGTGTTCGGCCACACCCAAACGCCACGCGTCAGCAAGACGGGTCGCCAGCAATGCGCCACCTGCGCCTGCGTGTGCATCGTCGACCAGGCGATAGTCAGCCTCGAGCCGTTCAATGACCGCCGTGTTTGCACTCAGCAGCGCTTGATTGGTCTGCAACATGCGTTCAAGCGCCGACTGCCACCACGCCTGTTCAAGCTCGGCAGCTACATGCGCCACAGGAACATGACGCTCAGACAGATCTTCGAGCAGCGGCTCAAGACCGGCTGCACGCAGCCGCTCGACGATGGTCGTACGCTCTTGAATGTTCTTGAGCACTTCGCTCTCGCGGGCGAGATCAGTGGTGCGGCGGGCCAGGGTGACGAGCGGCATCGAACGCAACCGTTCGCTATCGTGTTGCGCGCCGAGCACTCGGTCGAGCTCATCCAGCCCCTGATACGCGGTCTGGAATGTGTTCGCCACATCGGCGATGCCAATGGGCACGTCAGGCCGCGCACCAACCACCGTGCTGTATCGTTGCCACAAGACTCGCTGCTGCTGAATCTGCACGAGCCGCGCATACATATCGGTGATGTGCACACCCGGTCGCACATATTCGCGAGCAAGCTTACGCAGTCGGCGTCGGTTGCCCGCCGACATATTGTCGTCACTTCTCGATGAATGCGCCGCCACAATCTCGTCAATCGAACGGTCAAACACCTCAGGCGAGAACCGGTCAAGCGTGTCGCGAATACCCATCAGCAGGCGCAGATACACGCCGAGTTCAGCAATCGTCTCGTAGGGGCGCAGCGTCGTCTGCTCAATCAGCTCGTTCGCCTGCGAAATCAGGCGTGGCAGCTGGCTCTCGGCAAGGTCAACCGCAAGAGAATACGCACTGCGGGCGGCCTCAGTCGTCGTGAAGCTCACCCCGTACCAAGGTGAATCACTCGGGCCATATTCGAACTGACCAAGCCGCGCAGCCTCGGTGATGTCTTCGGCTATCGAGCTGCGGTCGAGTGTGAGATGCCCAAGCGCTCGGTCATCGAGCCGCACAGTGGTGGTCGGCGGCTGTGGCAGCGCCGCCAGTCGTGTGAGGGCGCGCAGGGCGTCGGGTGCTGAGGCGCCGAAGCGCTGATCCTTGTGTGTGAGCGCTTCATTGTAGTTCAGCAGCACCCCACGCAACCGCACCAACGCATCATCGATGTCGCGAAGGGCAGGTGCAGTCGCAGCCTCGTTACGACTGATCGCCTCAACCAAATTGCGACGCAGCAGCTGCGGTGTCGTGGCGAGGCCCGCCAAACCAACCCGCGAGAGGCGGTGCGAGATGCCGTCGAGGGTTGAACGCCGCGGCGACACCACCAGCACTCGTTTGCCCGCACGCACCAATTCACCAATAGTGTTTACGACGGTCTGTGTGCCACCGGTGCCAGGCAAGGTGCGCACGACCACCGAATGACCATGGACGATCTGTGCGAGCACATCATCTTGTTCGGCATCGGCATCGTAGAGGTGTCGATCAGCTTCTGGGGCACGCTCGTTGGGGTGCGTCGCCGTGACCGGGCGATAGGCAGCATCAAGCTGTCCTTTCGCGATCTCGCTACCGCACACAGCTTGCAACACTGGCGTGTCGAGCGCGCGTGCATCCGCGACCATATGTCGGGCGACATTGTGGAATGAAGACGCCACCAGCCGGGGCTGCACGACAAATCCGGGCACTCCGGTCACCATTTGGCGCAGTCGGTCAATCACCGGTTGCGGCTTAAACACGCCCTCACTCTGTGACAGGTCAAGTAGGGTGCGAGCGTCAATCGTGATGCCAAACTGCGCACGCAACGCAGCCAACAGCTCGCCGTTCACAAACGGATGCCGTTTCAACTTCAGTTCAAAATCTCGACCATAACGGCGAATCGCTAGCGGGCGCAGCAACACTGGCGCACAGAAACTCTCGCCCTCAAATTGCCACTTTGCGATGCCCACGCCCAGGTGCACAGTCTCAAGCCCGCGCACCGTGCGCATCTCGGTGGCCTTATCGGTCACCCTGCCAGCGGCAAGCCGAGCTTTGCGCAGTGCCACATCGTCTCGAATGAGTGCCGAGAGCAAGATCTTTTGCCCGGTAATGAAT
>JAAZHL010000310.1 GCA_012510755.1 Leucobacter sp. | reverse complement strand
CTGGCGGGGGGCTCGAGCCCCCGCCAGTTGCGACCCCGCTCAGAGACGCTCGCCGACGTGCGAGCTCACGCACAATCTTGAAAGAAGCTACGACACGATGAACGCCTTGAGCCGCATCTTCACTGCCACTGCCGCAACGGCACTAGCTGCTGGGGCGCTTCTGGTTCCAGCTACGGCGCAGGCCGCACCAGTGCTGACCGAAGGCGAGTCGACTACTGCGGCCAATATCTGTGTAGTAACAGGTGGCGATCTCGAGTGGGGCGTGCGCGAGAGCTTTCGCTCATACATCTCTGGCCTCGCTGGGGGCTCATGGGACGTAGCTGACGGTGCGACCTACGAAACCCCGCTCTTTGGCTGGCACAATGCGACAGGTGAGATCGACGCCAACACCGGCGAGGGCCTCATCTCGTTCACGGGCATGATTCACTTCGACGGGCATGAGGGTGTGCTCAACATGAACCTCTCGAACCCGACGCTCGAGCTCAAGAGCGACGGCACCGCAAGACTGCTGGTCGACACCAAGAGCAACGACCCTGACGGCAACCTGAAACTCGACGAACAGCAAGCCACGTTTGCGAAGATCGAGGGCATCGACGCATTTGACCCCGCGACGGGCCAGCACGGTTTCACCGACGCAAGCGCCGTGCTGACTTCTGAAGGCGCAACCGCATTCGGCGGCTTTTATGCGAGCGGCGAAGACCTCGACCCGATCACCCTCTCTGTGCAATTCAGCGCCTGCGAAGGCAACGGTGCGGCAACTGACGCCGAGAACCAAGCAGACGAAGGCAACGAGGTCGTTGTTGACGCCCCCGCAACGTCAGAACAGGCCGTGCCCTGGGCGCCCATCGCGCTCAGTGGGGTGGCAATTGTCGTGATCGCCGTTGCCGCTGGCATGCTCATCGCTGGCCGCAAGAAGCCTGGCGCTAACTAGCCAGCTCGCGAGCTAGAGGCGGTTGCGCACCGGCATCACGATGCCAGCGCCACTGCCGTGCTCGATCACCTCAACGGGGGTCTGGTACACCTCGCTCACCCGCTCAGCAGTCAGCACTTCTCTCGGGGTGTCGCACGCCACGACCCGCCCCCGCTGCAAAAGCGCGACACGATCCGCATACGCGGCAGCGAGGTTGAGATCGTGCAGCACCACGAGCACGGCATCACCCTGCACCGCACGCGCCCGGGTGAGCTGCAAAATAGCTTCTTGATGCCCGAGGTCAAGCGCCGCAGTCGGCTCGTCGAGCATCAGCACACCCGTGCGCCCGGCAATTACCCGCGCAAAACCGACACGCGCACGCTCACCACCCGAGAGCGACGGCACCCGTCGATTGCCGAGGTGCCCGATATCTGCAGCAGTCAGCGCCTCTGAGATCGCCTCATTGTCTTCGTCTTCGAGCGGCGTGCGACGCCACGGCGCACGCCCCATCTCAACCACCTGATGCACGGTGAACGGAAACATGATCTGGTTGTCTTGCAGCAGCACGCTGCGGCGGCGTGACAGATCAGAAAGCGACCACTTGTCGATCGGGCGACCAAGAAAATCTACGTGACCCTCGTCTGGCGTGACATCGCCCGACAGCAAACTCATGAGCGTCGACTTGCCCGCACCATTCGGCCCGAGCAGCGCCAGCACCTCACCAGCGCGCAGATCGAGCGACACCTGATCGAGCAGCTTGCGGCCACCACGAATGACAGTGACGTCGTGGGCGGCGACAACGACCTCGCCGGGTTGGGCGCGATCCTCGACCAAATTGACACGTGCCGAAGCCATTAGCCCCACCCCCCAGCGCGCTTGCGCGTGCGACGTAGCAGCCAGAAGAAGAAGGGACCACCGACAAGCGACGTGAGCATGCCGATCGGCAAATCAGCCATTGGCACGATTGTGCGTGCACCGAGATCTGCGAGCGTCATGAGCAGTGCGCCACCAAGCGCACTCGCGGTGACGAGCGGCAGGTGCGCGGGCCCCATAATCATTCTCATCAGGTGAGGAATCACGAGTCCCACGAACGCGATGATTCCGACGAAGGCAACCGATGCGCCCACGAGCAACGCCACCAACACGATGACGCCGATGCGCAGCCATTCGACGTTGACGCCAAGATGCCTGGCATTGCGCTCGCCGAGCGACAACAGGTCGAGCTTGCGGGCGACAAGGTAGGCCGCGATCATGCCGATTGTAACAACTGGCGCAACGATAGCGATCTGCGGCCATCGCGACCCCGCGAGGCTGCCGAGCTGCCAAAACACGATCTGTTCGCGCGACTGCGTGTCGCCCAGAAAGGTGAGCATCGCGATCGCTGCGCCCGCGATGGCGTTGATCGCGATACCCGTGAGCACGAGGGTCACCACTTCGGTGCGGCCTTCGGCGCGACTCATGAAATAGACGAGCAGCGTCGCGATGAGGCCGGTGGCAAATGCGAACACCGCGGTCGTCCACTGCCCAAAGAAGGTCAAACCGAACACGATCGACAAGCCGGCACCCACGGCGGCACCCGAAGAAATGCCGATGACGCCAGGCTCGGCGAGCGGGTTGCCAAAGATTGCCTGCATTAAGAGGCCTGAGATTGCGAGCCCTGCGCCGACCAGTGCAGCCATCACTACGCGGGGAAACCTGATTGCCCACAGCGTCGGGTCACCAGCTTCGTGGCTGGGCAGCGGCAGCCAATCGATGCCGATGCGGTGCAGGAGTGAACCGAGCACCTCGGCCGGTGGAATCGCTAGCTGACCCGTGCCCGCAGAGACAAGCAGTGAGAAAATAAGCGCGGCCGTCAGGGCTGCGAAGAGAATGCCCTTGGTGGCGCGATGCGGCCGTCGGGCTGAGGTAGCTAAGTTCATGATGTTCCAAGAAAACATCTTACTGCTTGGGTTAGGCTAAACAACGTCTGATGAAAGGTTCTCATGTCGCAAATTCGCGCCACGCGTAATCGCCTAGCCCGCATTGGGGCCCTCGTTGCGGCGTCGGCACTGCTGCTCACAGGCTGTCAAACTGCGAGCCCACACGGCTCAGGTGGCGCAGAAATTGCCGCAGACCTCCCCCCGCTGACCGAGCTCACGGGGATCGCAGACCCCACGGCATGGGAGGGGCCGAGCACCGCGATCATCGGTGGGCCGAGCCTTGCGAAGGTTGCTGATAACCCGGCGCAGCAGTTGCCGGCCAAAGTGGTGTCACACGACCAAACAGGTGACGTTGAGGTGACGATCGACGACACCTCGCGCATGCTGGCCATCTCGATCACGGGCACCATCGCCGAGTTTGTGCACGCCTATGGCCTGGCCGATCACCTCGTCGGGCGCGACATTTCAACTCAGCTGCCCGGTTACGAAGACCTGCCGGTGGTCACCAAGCAGGGGCACTCAATCGATGCCGAGGGCGTCATCGCGCTCAACCCCTCACTGATTCTGACCGACGGCTCGATCGGCCCCACCGATGTGGTGCTGCAGCTGCGTGACGCTGGTATTCGGGTGGTCACGGTCACTCGCGCAAAGACCCCCGAGCAGACCTACACGCTGGCGCGTGAGGTCGCTGCGGCGCTCGGCGTCGACGAACTGGCCGACACGCTCATTGAGCAACTCGATCAAGCCATCGCCGCCAAAGAGGCTGAGATCGCCGCGCTCGCGCCAAGCGACCCCGCATTGCGGCCCCGTGTTGCCTTCTTGTATGTGCGCGGCACAGCCGGCATCTACTATCTCTTTGGAGAGGGCAGCGGCATCGACACAATCATCGATTCGCTCGGCGCGATCGACGTTGCCGACGAGATCGGTTGGGTTGGCGAGAAGCCGATGACCGACGAGGCTCTCATCGCGCTGAACCCCGACATCATCATGGTGATGACGAAGGGGCTCGAGAGCGCAGGTGGCGTCGACGGACTGATCGAGGCACAACCGAGCATTGCGCTCACGAACGCAGGCAAACATCGACGCATTATTGACGTCGAAGACGCACTGATTCTCGCCGGAGGAACGCGCATCCCCGACGTGCTTGACGGGTTGGCGCGCGCAATTTATGCCCCCGATTCGTTGCCCGAGAAGGCATAGTAAGTCTCGAGTCACGACGAAGAGCTGTAGTGATTTTCTACGAGGATCGCACGCCGCCCACCGCATCATCAGCTTGGCGCGTGTACCCTAGGTGAGTTCACACCAGTCGAGCAATCGACACACAGCATGGGGAGGGCGCGTGGCGCGCAACCAAGAAACCGAGTCGGCTGAGACCCAGCCCGACACGAGAACGGTTTCTGCTGTCGATCGTTTCGACTCGGTGGTACGCAGTGGGCGCGTGGGCGCACACCGCATCGTCGGTAGGCCGCGACGTTTCTTGGCTTATCTGTTGAGTGCCCTGATTGGGGTTGCGTTGTTGACGGGCGTGGGGATCCTCGTCGTACAAACCACCGGTGCCGACGTGAGCAGCTGGCTCGATGAAGAAGAAGAGATCGAAGCGCCCGCCCCAGAGCCAACCGTTGAAGCGGTACTCGACCCCACAGCAGAGGTCGTTGTGCTCAACGGCACGGCGATGCCGGGCTTCGCGGCCATCGTCGACAGCATCATCACTCAGAACCAGTTAGGCCAGATCTTGTTCTCTGGCGATGCTGCCGCCACCGACGTTGAGATCTCTGCCGTCTTCTATGGTTCGGTGGCCGATGAGGCCGCCGCGCTGGGGCTCGCCAAAGAGCTCGGTGGGGTATCGACCTACCAGAGCTACGAATACTTGCAAGAATATGGGGCTCGCCTTGTGGTGTTGATCGGCGCCGATTACGGTGGCCCGGGCAGCGACCAGCTGGTGATTCCTGAGCCTTCGGGTGAAGCCGAGGCTGACGCTGGCGACGAGGCCGGCGAATAGCGGCACTTGCGCCCGGTGACACGTTCATGCGGGCTGCCCGCACCGGTAACGCTTCGCGCTGCCCGCACGGCTACTGACTTGCTGCCGAGAGTTTGGTAATTGTTCGCCGCAAGCGAGCGTTCTTTCTTGCACTCTCAGGGTGCGAGTGCCAAGATTGATTTAGCAGTCGGTAAACCTGAGTGCTAATTACTCAAGCGAGGCGTCGCACGCGCGACGCCACCGAATCACTACGTCCGGGAGGGACGACATACATGGCAAAGATGATTGCTTTTGATGAAGAAGCGCGCCGCGGTCTTGAGCGGGGTCTGAACACTCTGGCTGATGCCGTGAAGGTGACCCTCGGCCCGCGTGGTCGCAACGTTGTGCTCGAGAAGAAGTGGGGCGCCCCCACGATCACGAACGACGGCGTTTCGATTGCGAAAGAGATCGAGCTCGAAGACCCGTTTGAGAAGATCGGCGCCGAACTCGTAAAAGAGGTCGCCAAGAAGACTGACGATGTTGCTGGTGACGGCACCACGACCGCAACCGTGCTCGCTCAGGCGCTCGTGCGCGAGGGCCTGCGCAATGTTGCTGCAGGCAGCGATCCCATCGCGCTCAAGAAGGGCATCGAGAAGGCCGTTGCTGCAGTCAGCGCACAGCTGCTCGCCAACGCTAAAGAGATCGAGACCACTGACCAGATCGGCGCAACCGCATCGATTTCGGCAGCTGACGAGCAGATCGGTCAGCTCATCGCCGAGGCCATCGACAAGGTCGGCAAAGAGGGCGTATTCACCGTTGAGGAGTCGAACACCTTCGGCACCGAGCTCGAACTCACTGAGGGCATGCGCTTCGACAAGGGCTACCTCTCGGCATACTTCGTTACCGACGCTGACCGTCAAGAGGCCGTCTTCGAAGACCCCTACATCTTGATCGTCAACAGCAAGGTCTCGAACATCAAAGACCTGCTGCCAGTCGTTGACCCCGTCATTCAGTCGGGCAAGCAGCTGCTCATCATTGCTGAAGACGTCGAGGGCGAAGCACTCGCAACTCTCGTGCTCAACAAGATTCGCGGCATCTTCAAGTCTGCTGCGGTGAAGGCACCAGGCTTCGGCGACCGCCGCAAGGCAATGCTGCAAGACATCGCCATTCTCACCGGTGGCACCGTCATCAGCGAAGAGGTTGGCCTCAAGCTCGAGAACGCAACGCTCGACATGCTCGGCACCGCACGCAAGGTCATCATCACCAAAGATGAGACCACCATCGTGCAGGGTGGCGGCGAGGAAGAGCAGATCGCAGGCCGCGTCACCCAGATTCGTCGCGAGATCGAGTCGACCGACAGCGACTACGACCGTGAGAAGCTGCAAGAGCGCCTCGCGAAGCTCGCTGGCGGCGTTGCAGTCATCAAGGCTGGCGCAGCAACCGAGGTTGAGCTCAAGGAGCGCAAGCACCGCATCGAAGACGCAGTTCGCAACGCGAAGGCTGCAGTCGAAGAGGGCGTACTGCCCGGTGGCGGTGTGGCACTGATTCAGGCCGGCAAGACCGCTTTCGAGTCGCTCGAGCTTTCGGGCGATGAGGCAGTTGGCGCGAAGATCGTGCAGACCGCCATCGAGGCGCCGCTGCGTCAGATCGCTGCGAACGCAGGCCTCGAGCCTGGCGTGGTTGCTGACCGCGTGTCGGGTCTGCCTGTCGGCCACGGTCTCAACGCTGCAACCGGCGAGTACGGTGACCTGGTTGCCCAGGGCATTCTCGACCCGGCCAAGGTGACCCGTTCGGCTCTGCAGAACGCAGCGTCGATCGCAGGTCTCTTCCTCACCACTGAGGCAGTTGTGGCTGACAAGCCTGAGCCTGCTGCGGCACCCATGGGTGACCCGAGCGGCGGCATGGACTTCTAAGTCTCAGCTACTGGTTAAAGACCCGGGGTGTGCGGTTGCACACCCCGGGTCTTTGCGTTTCGCCCGACGCTGCACCGAGTTGCTCGGTCGGAGATCGGCGCTCTGTCGGAGGTTCTTCACCATTTCCTCCGACCGAAGCAGGATCTCCGACCGGAGTGAGGTGGTGGGTGGGGCGGAGGTGGGCGGTGCGGTCGGGGCGGGCGCGGCGGAGGTAGGCGCGGCGGAGGTGGGCGCGGAGCGGCTACAGGGCTGGCTGGGCAGCGGTGTGTGGCAGTGCGGTCGGGGAGCGGCGAGCGCGGCGCAGCGCGCCTATGCGGTCGGTGCAGCGCCAGTTACTGCCGCGCCAGCCTCGAGCGGCAGCTCGACTCTGAAGGTGGCCCCGCCACCGGGCGTCTCGAGCGCGCACACAGTGCCCCCGTGCGCCTGCACGATTGAATACACAATCGACAGCCCGCGCCCCGACCCGCCTGTTTCGCGGTTGCGCGACGTATCGGCCCGCCAGAACCGGTCGAAGATCTTGTTGCGCACCTGCTCTGGAATGCCCTCGCCGTGGTCGATGACCTCGAAGGCGCCGATCTTGCGTTCTGCGTCGCTTTCGACCCGAATCTCGATGGGGCTGCCATCGGGGCTGTATCGCAGCGCGTTGCCGATGAGGTTGGTCATCACCTGGCGAACTTTGTGCTCGTCGCCGGTAACGATTGGCGCGCTGGTGTCGTCGATGACGGTGACCTCGCGGTCAGGCGCCTGCGCGCGGGTATCAAACGCAGTGTCTGCCGCAATCTGATTGAGTTGCAGCGGCGCGAGTTCGAGCGGGCGCCGCTCGTCGAGCCGAGCAAGGGCCAACAGATCGTCGACCAGCGAGCCCATGCGAATGGCCTCTTTTTCGATGCGTTGCATCGCCTGATCGAGTTGCTCAGACTCAGTCAGCCACCCGTGGCGGTACATCTCTGCGTACCCGCGCACTGAGACAAGGGGGGTGCGCAGTTCGTGCCCGGCGTCACTGATAAACCGGCGCATCTTGTTGATGGTTTGTGCGCGTTCATCGAACGAGGCATCAATGCGGTCGAGCATGACGTTCAGCGACTCGCCAAGGTGGCCGACTTCGGTGTGCGGGCTCGACACCAAAATGCGTTTTGAGAAGTCGCCGCGTGAAATCTCAAGCGCGGTCTGCTCGACCTCGGCAAGCGGCGCGAACGTGTTCGTCACAAGAATGCGTGTGAGTGCAGCCCCGAGCAACAGCACCGCAATACCAAATGCAGAAAAGATCAGCGCAAAGCGTGCCATGGTCTGGTTCACGCTGAGCGTCGATGAGGCCAGCATCAAAGCACCCACCGGAGCCTGGGTCTGGTTCGACATGATTGGCCCGACGACGGCACGCCACTCGGGCCCCTCGTCGGCCTTGATCGCAAAAGCCCGGCCCGCGTTCTTCAACGCGACTTCGGGTGCAATCTCGGGCACCTGCAGCGTGCCCACACTTTGGATGCTGCCCATGTTGTCGCACTCAACTGCGCCGTTGGCGTTCAAGATTGCGACATAGTAGCGAGGGCTCGCGTCGACCACATCTGCGCATTCGAGGGCGTTGGTGTCGGCACCGGGCACGAGCACCGATCGTGGGTTCTCGAGCATCTGACCAAGGTCGGCGTCTTGCACCGCGATTAGCTGTGGGCGCAGAAACGACTGCGTGCCAACTCCGGCGACGATCAGGCCCAGCGACAGGATGAAGACGGTGACGCCGGTGATCTTCGCGCGAAGCGTGATGTCTGACCACCGGTCACTGCGCGTGGCCCGGGGCTGTTCGGGCTCGGCGACCATACCGGCTACTTTGCGTCGGTCTTCAGCATGTAGCCGAAGCCACGCTTGGTCTGAATGAGTGATTCATCAGTGAGCGGGTCGAGCTTGCGTCGCAGGTATGAGATGTATGACTCGACGATGCCGGCATCGCCGTTGAAGTCGTACTCCCACACGTGGTCAAGAATTTGTGCCTTCGAGAGCACACGGTTCGCGTTCTGCATGAGGTAGCGCAGCAGTTTGAACTCGGTGGGGCTCAACTCGATCTGTGTGCCGGCCACGCGCACCTCGTGGGTGTCTTGGTCGAGCACGATCGGCCCAGTTTCGAGTACCGCTTCTTCGTCTTCTTGGATGGTGCGTCGCAGAATGGCCTTGATGCGGGCGATGATCTCATCGAGGCTGAAGGGTTTCGTGACGTAATCGTCGCCGCCGACGGTGAGACCCATTACTTTGTCTTCGGTGTCGTCTTTCGCGGTGAGAAACAGAATTGGCGCGGTGAAACCGTGCGACCGCAGACGTTTGGTTACGCTGAACCCATTCATGTCGGGCAGCATGACATCAAGAATGATGAGGTCTGGCTCTTCTTCGAGCACGGCAGAGATGGTTTGTGCGCCGTTGGCGACTGCGCGCACCCCAAAACCTGCGAAGCGCAGGCTGGTGGTGAGCAACTCACGAATGCTCGGCTCGTCATCGACGATGAGAATGCGGGGTCCCTTGTGCTGAGTGGTCATGCGTCTAGTCTCTGGGAGTTTGCTATGAATGGGCTGAGAAAGTGCGGTTGGGCGAGGATCGCCCGCTGTTCAGGCGGTGCCCTCTGTCTCGCGTTCTCGCGAGAACCAACTACGCAGGCCTTCGCGCCCGTCCACGCCGAGCTTCGCGTAGACGTGTGCGAGGTGGGTCTCAATGGTGCGGGCTGAGAGGTGCAGACGATCTGCAATGTACTTTGACGAGTGTCCGAGCGAGGTGAAGAGCGCGATTTCGCGTTCGCGGCCGGTGAGGTCTTTGACGGGAGGCAGCGGCATCCAGACCCCGAGTTCTGAAAGCAGGCGCTCTTCTGGTTCAGGACCCGTG
>JAAZHL010000409.1 GCA_012510755.1 Leucobacter sp. | reverse complement strand
GGTAAGCTGAACATAAACGCCTTCCTTTAGCTCAATCCCCTGTTCGAGAGCGGATTTCTTTATTATCGCTCTGAGCCGCATATCATAAACCTCGCTCATATCCGGAAAACGCACACCGAGTTCGTCGATGTTTTTGCCGATGAGCGGTGAAGGCACAAAGCTGCTTATATGGTCGCTTATGAGCATAAAATCCCCGGCAGAAAACGATGGAGCTATTCCCCCTGCCGCATTAGTGAGAAAGAGAGTCTTTGCTCCGAGCATATGCATAAGACGCACGGGAAGAACCACCTCTTCCATGGAGTAGCCCTCGTAATAATGAACTCTCCCCTGCATGATTACACATTTTACACCTTCAACATATCCGAACACGAGCCTGCCCCTGTGTCCCGAAACGGTAGACACGGGGAATCCGGATATTTCTGAATATTCAACCGATGCGATAATATTGGCAGAGTTTGCAAAATCTCCGAGTCCCGAACCGAGAATCAGAGCAATATCCGGCACAAAATCGGTTTTCTTCCGCACCTCTGACACACACTTTTCTATTCTTTCCCATGAATGAGCAAGCATTTTCCATACCTCCAGAAAATACACAGGCGGCAATCGCAGAACGATTACCGCCGATGATATTGATTTTTAATTACTGAGCAGCAACGGTTTCCTGCTGAGCTTCTTTAAGAGCGGCATCGTGTGCCTCTCTCTCGGCTGCATTTTTGGCAAGACGCTCTTCAAACTCGGAGAGATCCTTATACTTAACCGGGATATTTTGCTTTTTGATTATGAGGTTGACAACAAAGAGAATTATGAATGCAGCAACCACACAGAAAATACCGAATTGCGAAGAACCTGTATAAATCCCGGGGAAGGTGCTGTTAAGCTCGTTGTTCATAATTGTGAAGAATACAAACGAGAGCGCACTGAAAACAGTACCGATAACACAGAAGCTGAAATTGCGTTTAAGACCTCTGGGCGATGCCGAAAGCATGAGGAACAGCAAATTGACTATCGCAATTACCGCTGCAAGAAGAAGAGTAACGATTGCAAGCGCATAGAATATCATAGCTTTTCCGATTACTTCGGAGCCGAAGAGCTTGAGAAGCGCATCGAAATTAAGGCTCGCCACAACATCCATGGCAATCGTAAGGATGCTCACGGTGGACTTGATCGGAGAATACGGAAGACCCACCTCTATTTTACACAAAGGAAGAAAAAGCATGCCGATAGGAAGGAGGCTGCAGATAATTCTGACAACAGCCATCTTTGAACCGATAAAGGCTGCCTTGAGTCTGTCGATTCTGGGCTGGAACTGAATATGCTCCGCCTCGGCTTTTTCGGCATCGGCAGCAAGACGCTCCTCCATGTTGTAATAGATAAGGTTTACTCCGCAAGAAGGGCATTCGGGCTTGTAATCTTTGAGTTTAAGCTTATAGCCACATTTCGGGCAAGTTGCCATATCAATTTCTCCTACTTCAAATTATTTTGTTCCCCGCAACAAGAAAATAGCAGGAATCACCCGCAAGGGCGCGATTTTCATACATTATAACACACCGATGGTACATTTTCAATAATAAATTTTAATAATTTTGAAAAAGTATAGTGAAAAGCACAAAAGCTCAGCGGTGACTGAGGACGTTCTCCTCATAATCGAGTATCTGAGCATACCAGTCTTCCCGCACCGGAACCCCCCTGCTCTCGCAGAAATAATCCCAGATATCGCCGAAGGGATATGTTTTCAGCTCCTCATTCATTGCAAGAAGTCTTGTGTAATCCCCCGTATCCTGTGCGTTTTTAAGCTTATCGTGAGGAGTAAGCATTGCGTAAAGCAACGCCTTTTGCACGTTTCTCATACCGATTACCCACGCGGCGACACGGTTTATGGAGGCATCAAAATAATCCAGCGCAATTATAACTCTGTTAATTGCGTTGTTGCACACGATCTCCTTTGCCATTTCTTTAAGCTCATCGTCATACGCCACAACGTGGTCGCTGTCCCAACGGACACCGCGAGTGATGTGAAGGGCGATTTTTTCGGAGAAAAGCAGCATAGACGAAATTTTATCGGAGACATTTTCCGTCGGATGGAAGTGTCCGTTGTCGAGCAGACATATCACATCATTATTTGCCGCGTAATTCATATAGAACTCGTGTGAGCCGACCGTGTATGATTCGACACCGATGCCGAACAGCTTCGATTCAACCGTATCTATGAGGTAGTTGCG
>JAAZHL010000309.1 GCA_012510755.1 Leucobacter sp. | reverse complement strand
TCACGATTCCGGCGGGCAATGACGCGGTCTGCGCGTTCGAGGCGCTCAGCGAATCGTATGCGACGGTCGGGTGGAAGCTCGTCGAACTGCCCGCAATCAGTGAGCCCAATCGACAGTTCACGGTTGAAATTGTGACGACCTCACCCGCAACCACCGGCTCTGTTCGTGAATGCTGGATCGTCGAGCGATAGCGGTCTCGACCGCACCGCTCGCAGACCGGCCGCACCCACCAATCTGGCCTGCTAGCTCAAACAGCGTGAGCCTCGCTGCTGCTAGAATTTTGCGGTAAGCCCCGGCGTTGCTGGGGCTTGAGACATATATAGACAAGGAGTTTCGCGATGACCGAGAAGCAAACCTGGCTCACCCAGGGCGCCTACGATCGTCTGCAAGCCGAACTCACTGAGCTGACCGGCCCCGGCCGCAAAGAAATTGCTGCCCGCATCGAGGCTGCACGCGAAGAGGGCGATCTCAAAGAGAACGGCGGCTATCACGCGGCCAAAGATCAGCAAGGCCAAATGGAGGCGCGCATTCGTGACCTCGAAGAACTGTTGAAACACGCAATTGTCGGCGAAGCACCCAAAGCAAGCGGCGAGGTCGTCATCGGCACCGTCGTCACCGCAGAGATTTGGGGCGACGAAGAACGCTTCTTGCTCGGCAACCGCGAGATGGCAGACGGTTCAGACCTCGACGTGTACAGCCCAGAAAGCCCGCTTGGTGCGGCAATCTTGGGCCTGCAGGTTGGCGAGACCTCAAGCTACACCGCACCGAACGGCAACCAGATCGAAGTGAAGATTCTCTCGGTCGAGACCTACGAGGGCTAGGCAAGAGCCGAGCGCTCGGCAAGAGCCCCCTCGTTCGCCGTATACGGCACGAGATGCGGGATCCTCGTGCCGCTGGAATAACCACGCGGCGTGCGTGCGCTCAGTAGCGCTCGCCCACCCGCACCTCGTAGCCTGCATCGCGCAACGCCTTCACGACTTCTTCGCCGTGTTCGACACCGCGCGTTTCGATGTGCAGCTCAAGCTCGACGTCGCTGATCGGCAGCTCGGTCGCGTGCCGCGTGTGCAGCACCTCGATCACGTTCGCGTTCATACCCGCGACGATCGACGCGGTGCGCACCAGCTGGCCCGGCTTGTCGGGCAGCAAGATGCGCAGCTTGAGATAGCGATTTGACGCGGCCAGGCCGTGCCCGATGACGCGCTGCAACAGCAACGGGTCAATATTGCCACCCGAAAGAATCGTCGCCGTCGGGCCCGAAGGCACGAACTTGCCAGCCATGATGGCGGCCACACCCGCAGCACCAGCTGGCTCAACCACCAACTTCGTGCGCTCAAGCAGCATCACAATCGCAGCAGCGATCTCATCGTCACTCACCGTGACAATCTCGTCGACGTACCGTTGCACAAACTGAAACGTCAGATCGCCAGGCCGCGCCACCGCAATACCATCGGCAATCGTCGGTTTTGTGACAATAGTCGTCGGCTCGCCAGCATCAATGGACGGCCCAAACGCGGCCGTGTTCTCGGCCTGCACCCCGATCACACGAATCTCGCGACCCTCGCGCGCAGCGTGCATCTTCGCCGCCGCCGCAACACCAGAAATCAAACCGCCGCCACCGATCGGCACCACCATCGTCTCGATGTCAGGCGCCACATCAAGCATCTCGAGCGCAATCGTGCCCTGCCCCTCGATCACCGCGAGATGGTCGAACGGCGCAATAAACACAGCCCCAGTCTGCTGCACAAACTCGCGCGCAGCCTCGAGCGTTTCTTCAAAACTGTCTCCCACCAACCGCGCATCGGCAC
>JAAZHL010000308.1 GCA_012510755.1 Leucobacter sp. | reverse complement strand
GCGGTCTCTTGATTGGTCTGGTCACCGGCACGGTGCTGGCTGTGATTGCTGAGGCAGTCTTCAAGATTGGCTCGGGCCAAGAGAACCCTGGTGGCTGGGGGCTGACGGTGCCTGCGCGCACGGGCAGCTCGTTCAGCATTCCTGATTTGAGTCTTGTCGGCGCGGTGGGCTTTGACTTCCGCAAGGATGGCGCGATCACCGTGGTCATGCTGGTCTTCAGCCTGCTCTTTATGAACTTCTTCGACGCGATGGGCACTTTCACTGGCCTGTCACGCGAAGCAGGCCTGGCCGATAGCAAGGGCAACTTTCCCCGTCTCAAGTCGGCGCTTGTTGTTGAGGGCGTCGGCGCGATCGCCGGCGGCTTCACCTCGTCTTCATCGAACACTGTGTTCATCGAATCTGGCTCGGGCATTGGCGAGGGTGCGCGAACCGGGCTCGCGAACATCGTCACGGGTCTGTTGTTCTTGGCTGCAATGTTCTTGACGCCGCTTGCAGAAATTGTGCCAACTGAGGTTGCTGCCGCGGCCCTCGTTGTGGTCGGCGCGATGATGATGACGCAGATCAAGGCCGTTGATATGAGCCGGTTCGATGTTGCCTTGCCCGTCTTCCTCACGGTGACGGTCATGCCGTTCAGCTACTCGATCGCGAACGGTATCGGCGCGGGCTTTGTGTCGTGGGTCATCATTCGTGCGCTTTCGGGCAAGTCGCGCGAGATTCACTGGCTGCTGTGGATCGTTGCCGCGGGCTTCGTGCTCTACTTTGCGCGCGGTCCACTGGAAACGCTGCTTCTCAGTTAACCCGAGCTCTGTATACATAAACGCAACTACCCCCTTGACTTTTGCGATCTTGGGGGTAGTTTTGTATACATGGCGCGTGAATTGGTCGAGCGAGCGAGTGATCGCGCGTACCGACTGCTGCGTTCGCACATTCTCGAATTTGAGCTCGAGCCGGGCGAGGTCATCGGCGAGGTCGAGACTGCCGCACAACTTGGTGTCTCGCGCACACCACTGCGAGAAGCTCTCGCGCGGCTGCTGGCCGACGGGCTGCTCGTGCAAGAGGGGGCCCGCGGTGTCGCAGTTGCCCCTATCTCGTCGGCAGACACCAGACAATTAAGCGAACTGCGAGAAGCGCTCGACACGCAAGCGGCGAGGCTCGCCGCGCAGCGTCGCGATGCGCTGACCTTCGAATTGCTTGCCGAACGCTTCAGCGCCCTCGCCGCGAACCTGCCAGGCCCCGACGGCCCCGGTGCTGATCGAGACGCCACCTACGAACTGGCCGCGCAGCTCGACGACGCGATCGATGCGGCAGCCGCGAACCCCGCACTCGCAGAGGCGCTTGCACGCGTGCGGCTGCGACTTGCCCGCATCCGCAGGCTTGCACAAGACCGCCCCGACAGGCTCGCCGAAGCCGCGGGGGAGCACCGCGCCATTGCCGAAGCGATCGCCTGGGGCGACCCCGAGCTCGCCGCAAACGCCGTGCGGTTGCACCTGCGTCGTAGCCTGCAACACGCGCTTGTCCGACTCGACGAACGTGACGGCGCGCTGCGCGATGTGTCGCGGTCAGAGCCAAGCCTGCACACACCTTGACCACCGCGGCACACACCGCCGCGAGATACCCCACCGAAAGGAACCCAGATGACCGAGCTGCACACCGTGCGCGTGTACAAGAGTGAAGAAGACCTGCCCCGCGAAGCGCAGCTCGCGTGGAAGATCGCCGAGGTCGCCGCAGACCCCGTCGAGGTCGAAGGTGACGTGATCGACATGATCATCAACCGTGTGATCGACAATGCTTCGGTCGCTGCCGCGTCACTGAACCGCGGCCCAATCGTCGCTTCGCGCGCGCAGGCCTTCTCGCACCCTGTTTCGACCGGCGGTGAAGGTGCTGCGATCTTCGGGCTTGACTCGGCTGATCGCGCCCACCGCAGCAGCCCCGAGTGGGCCGCCTGGACCAACGGTGTCGCCGTGCGCGAACTCGACTACCACGACACCTTTCTTGCCGCAGAGTACTCGCACCCCGGCGACAACATTCCGCCGATCCTCGCAGTAGCTCAGCACGTCGGTGCCGACGGGCGTGCACTGGTGCGCGGCATCGCAACCGGCTATGAGATTCAAATGGATCTCGTGCGTGCGATCTGCCTGCACAAGCACAAGATCGACCACGTCGCCCACATCGGCCCGTCGGCGGCTGCTGGCATCGGCACTCTGCTCGGTCTGGACGTTGAGACTATTTACCAGGCAGTGGGCCAAGGCCTGCACACCACGACCGCAACCCGCCAGTCACGCAAGGGCGAAATCTCGACGTGGAAGGCGCACGCCCCCGCATTCGCAGGCAAGATGGCAGTCGAAGCAGTCGACCGTGCGATGCGCGGCCAGACCTCGCCCAGCCCCATCTATGAAGGCGAAGACGGGGTGATCGCATGGATGCTCGACGGCCCAGACGCCCAGTATGAAGTGCCGCTGCCGGTGAAGGGCGAAGCGAAGCGAGCGATCCTCGACTCTTATACCAAAGAGCACTCGGCCGAATACCAGGCGCAGGCGTGGATCGACCTTGCCCGCAAACTGCACGGCCAGCACCCCGAGCTGCTCGACCCCGCAAACGTCAAGGGCATCGTGTTGCACACCAGCCATCACACGCACTACGTGATCGGTTCGGGTGCGAACGACCCGCAAAAGTATGACCCCACGGCCTCGCGCGAGACGCTCGACCACTCGATTCCCTATATCTTCGCGGTCGCGCTGCAAGACGGTGGCTGGCACCACGTCGATTCGTACACGCCTGAGCGTGCGGGTCGGGCAGACACCATCGAATTGTGGAACAAGATCACGACAGCAGAAGACGCCGAGTGGACCCGTCGCTACCACTCAGAAGACCCTGACGAGAAGTCGTTCGGCGGGCGAGTCGAAGTTGAGCTCACCGACGGCACCAAGATTGTTGACGAGATTGCAGTTGCCGATGCCCACCCGCTGGGTGCCCGCCCGTTTGCTCGCGCAGAATACATTCGCAAGTTCCGACTGCTCGCCGAGCCGGTGCTCGAAGCCGCCGAGATCGAGCGGTTTCTCGAGCTCGTGCAGCGCCTCCCCGAACTCACTCCGAGCGAGGTGCGCGAACTCAACATCGTTGCCGCGCCCGGCGTGATCAACCTCGCACAGGCACCGAAGGGACTCTTCTAATGCTGTACTCGTCATCAAGCCCAGAACAGAAGCGCGCGCGTTTTCGCGAAGAACTCGCGAGCGGTCGGCTGCTGCGTGTGCCGGGCGCATTCAACCCATTGTCGGCTCGACTGATTGAGCGCAAGGGGTTCGACGGCGTCTATATTTCAGGTGCGGTGCTGTCGGCAGATCTTGGTCTGCCCGACATCGGTCTCACGACCCTCACCGAGGTCGCAACGCGGGGTGCACAGATCGCGCGCACCACTGAGCTGCCGACCCTCATCGACGCTGACACCGGCTTTGGCGAGCCGATGAACGCCGCGCGCACGGTGCAAGAGATGGAGAACGCCGGCATCTCTGGGCTGCACATTGAAGACCAGATCAACCCGAAGCGTTGCGGTCACCTTGACGGCAAAGAGGTCGTGGGCCTCGATGTGGCAACACGTCGCATCAAGGCTGCGGTCGAGGGGCGTCGCGATGAGAACTTCTTGATCATGGCGCGCACCGATGTGCGTGCGGTCGAGGGTCTTGAGGCAGCCAAGGATCGCGCCAAGGCGCTGGTTGATGCCGGTGCTGACGCGATCTTCCCTGAGGCGATGCGCACGCTTGAGGAGTTCGAGGCGATTCGCAGCGCGGTCGATGTGCCGGTGCTCGCTAACATGACCGAGTTTGGCAAGAGCGAGCTGTTCACGACAAGCCAGCTTGAGAGCGTCGGCATCAACTTGGTGATCTGGCCGGTGTCGCTGCTGCGCATTGCGATGGGGGCGGCAGAGCGGGCGCTCGACACCCTGGTCGAAGAGGGCTCGCTCACGAGTCAGCTCGGCAACATGCAGCACCGCGCCGAGCTGTATGAACTCATCAGTTACGAAGATTACGCGAGCTTTGACTCGAACATCTTCACCTTCACCGTAGAAAAGTAACGGCCTGAGAGACCTGTTCGAGAGGAACAAGACGATGTCTGAATCAGAAATCAAGAAGGGGCTTGCCGGTGTCGTGGTCGACACCACCGCGATTTCGAAGGTGAACCCCGAGACGAACTCGCTGCTCTATCGCGGCTACCCGGTGCAAGAGCTCGCGGCGACGCAATCGTTCGAAGCCGTGGCCTACCTGCTGTGGAACGGTGATCTGCCGACTGAAGCACAGCTTGCTGCACTTCGTGCGGACGAGCGAAAGTACCGCGGGCTCGAACCTCAGGTGAAGGCGGCCATTGACCTGCTGCCGCTCGAGGCTCACCCGATGGATGAGGCGCGGACTGCGGTGAGCGTGATCGGTGCCAGCGACACGAGCGGTTCAGGTTCTGTGCTTGATGCGGCGGGCAGCCCAGAAGAGAACCTGCAACGCAGCATTCGCCTCTATGCGGCCTTGCCGGCCATCGTGGCGTATGGTCAACGTCGTCGGCGCGGGCAAGAACTCATTGAGCCCCGCGACGATCTTGACTATGCCGCGAACTTTCTGTGGATGACCTTTGGTGAAGAGGCCGAGCCAGTGGTGGTTGATGCGTTCAACCGTTCGATGATCTTGTATGCAGAGCACTCGTTCAATGCATCGACGTTCACGGCACGCGTCATTACCTCGACGCTCAGCGATCTGTACTCGGCGGTCACCGGGGCAATCGGTGCGCTGAAGGGCCCGCTGCACGGCGGTGCGAACGAAGCAGTTCTGCACATCTTTAACGAGATTGGTGGCGCTGATAACGTGACCGCTTGGCTCGACCAGGCGCTGAGCGAGAAGCGCAAGATCATGGGCTTCGGTCACCGTGTATATAAACGTGGCGACTCGCGAGTACCGACGATGAAGGTGGCACTCGACACTCTGATCGAGCACTACGAGCGGCCCGACGTTGCTGAACTCTATGACCGGCTTGAGAACGAGTTTGTCGCGCGCAAGGGCATTTACCCGAACCTGGATTACCCCTCCGGGCCAGCGTACGATCTGATTGGCTTCGACACGCTCACCTTCACCCCGTTGTTCATCGCGGCGCGGGTGACCGGGTGGACTGCTCACATCATGGAGCAGACCGCCGCGAACGCCCTCATCCGGCCGCTGTCGATCTATGACGGGCCGGCCGAGCGGCACATCGAAGGATACGTGGCCACCGCTGCCGATCTCGAGGCTCAGGGGCGTGAAGCCGAAGCTGAGTAAACGCCCGCGTTCACTTCATCGCAACCTCTGAGATGCCGGGGGGCCACCCACGAGTGGCCCCCCGGTTGTTTTCTCTGCGTAACTTTTTGATGGTGCCACGCTGCTGCTTTGACACGCGTGTGAGCAGCCGGTAGCGGCCCATTATCTACGTACCAGTTACCTGGAGGAACCCCTGTGATTCGTCGTTCACTCACCACGGCCGGTGCCGTGGTCCCCATTGCACTTCTCGGCCTGACAGCCTGCAGCTCAGGCGGCTCATCGACTGACGGGGGCGAGAACGCGGGCGGTTTCGACGCCTCGACCGCCACCAGCGCCGAAGATTTCGGCGGCTTTGACGCACTCGTTGAGGCCGCACAGGCAGAGGGCGAATTGAACGTTATCGCCCTGCCCGAGAACTGGGCAAACTATGGCAAGATCATCGCTGCGTTTGAAGACGAGTACGGCATCACCGTGAACTCGGCTTCGCCAGATGTGTCGAGCGCTGAAGAGATCCAGGCAGCCGATAACCTGCGCGGCCAAAACACCGCACCTGATGTGTTTGACCTTGGCACCGCCGTTGCGTTGACCAGCCTCGACTACTTCGCTCCCTACCAGGTGCAGACTTGGGCAGACATTCCCGCCGAAAACAAAGAGGCGACTGGCCTCTGGGTCAACAACTACACCGGCATCATGTCGGTTGGTTACGACTCGAGCAAGTTCGATGCACCTACCTCGCTTGATGACCTGCTCGCAGCAGAATACAAGGGTGCGGTGGCGTTGAACGGCAACCCCACAGAGGCTGGCGCCGCCTTCGCAGGTGTCGCGATGGCTACCGTGCAATCGGGCGGCGAGCTCGATGACTTCCAGCCAGGCATCAACTTCTTTGCCGAACTGAACACTGTCGGCAACTTCTTGACGGTCGACCCGACTCCCGCCACCATTGCGCAGGGTGAAACCCCGGTCGTTATTGACTGGTCGTTCAACAATATCGGCCAGAAAGCAGATACCCCCGACTGGGCAAACACCGTGCTTCCCGGTACCGCGTATGTGTCGTACTACAACGAAGCCATCAACAAAGACGCCCCGCACCCGGCCGCGGCTCGCCTGTGGCAGGAGTGGATCTTCAGCGACACCGTGCAGAACCTGTACCTCGAGGCCGGAGCATTCCCTGTGCGACTCGCAGCGATGGACGCAGCAGGTACCGTCGACGCGGCCGCACTCAAGGATGCCGGTGGGCTGCCCGAGAACCAGGTGACCGCAACGACCTCGCAGACTGAGGCCGCGAACACCTTGCTCGCTGCCGAATGGCCAAAGGTCATCGGCTAGTTGCAGACGGACATGGTGGGGTTGGGCGCACACCCAGCCCCACCATCACGCCTGTCTCGCGGGTCGGAGAATCTATGAAGTGGCTAGGCCTCACGCCGTTTGCACTCTATGTGTTGATCTTTCTTGCAGTACCGTCGCTACTTGCAATCGGCACCGGTTTTTTTGACGCAGATGGAGCGCTCACGCTCTCGAATCTCGAGACGCTCACCAACCCGGTGGTGCTCGGGTCGTTTTGGGCGTCGATCTGGGTGAGCGCGCTCACCGCGGTCATCGGCGCGGTTCTCGGGGCCCTTTTGTGCTTCGCGCTCGCAGGTTCACGGGCTGGAGGGCCGTTGCGCCGGGCGATCGACTCAGCTTCGAGCGTGCTGGCACAGTTCGGTGGCGTGATGCTCGCGTTCGCCTTCATCGCGACCATCGGTATTCAGGGCCTCATTACCGTGCTGCTGCGAGAGCAACTCGGCATAGACATCTTTGCTGAGGGCGTGTGGCTGTACCAGTTGCCCGGCCTGATCTTGCCCTATGTGTACTTTCAGGTGCCGCTCATGGTGATTGTCTTCTTGCCCGCCATGGAGGGTCTGCGCCGCGAGTGGGCTGAAGCGTCGGCCACGCTCGGCGGCGGCACATTGACGTACTGGGGGCGTGTCGCGGGCCCGATCCTCGCCCCATCATTTCTCGGCTCACTGCTGTTGCTGTTCGCAAATGCGTTTTCATCGTACGCGACCGCTGCCGCGCTCATCAGCCAGGGCGCACAAATTGTGCCGCTGCAGATTCGTGGTGCACTGATCGCCGAGACGGGCGCCTCGCGAGCTAATACCGCCGGTGCGCTGGCCCTCGGCATGCTCATCGTCATGCTGATCGTGATGGTCGCCTATTCATTGATGCAGCGCCGTGCCGCCAGGTGGCAACGATGAGCGCGCAACGGGTACCGGGCATCGCGCCAGCCTGGCTTCGTCGCACCATTCTCATCGTGATCTGCGGCGTCTTCGTGGTGCCGCTCATCGCGATGCTCGAGTTCACGCTGCGTGAGCAGGGCGGCGGCTATGGACTGAGTCACTGGGTCGCCCTGTTCGACCCCGAAAACGCGCGGCTCTACCGCAACCTGGGCAAAGGCATCACCAACTCGCTGCTGCTTGCGGCCATCACCATTGCTATCGTGTGGCTGTTGTTTCTGCCGACAATTGTGCTGGTGCACCTGCAATTTGCGCGACTCGCCCGCCTGTTTGAACTGCTGACCGTGTTACCGATCGCGATTCCGGCGATCGTGCTCGTCGTCGGACTCGCGCCGCTCTACCGCGTCATCGTGCAGGTGCTTGGCGGTGACATCTGGACGCTGGCGCTCGCCTACGGCGTGCTCGTGCTGCCGTTCGCCTACCGCGCGATTGTGTCGGAACTGCATGGGATGGACGCGAAGACCCTCACCGAGGCTGCCAGGTCACTCGGGGCGAGTTGGCTCACGGTGCTCTGGCGCATCATTGTGCCGGGAGTGCGGCGTGGGCTTACGAGTGCGACGCTCATCACTGCTGCAGTGGTGCTCGGCGAGTTTACGGTGTCTTCGCTGCTCAACCGTGTCACGTTGCAGGTGGCACTTGTTGAAGTGTCGAAGAGTGACCCCTGGGCCGCGGTCATCACCTCACTGCTGTCGCTCGTGATCGTGTTTGCGCTGCTCTTTGCGTTTGCGTCGATTCGGCCGCGCGGTGAGACGCGGAAGAAGAAGGCGCGGCGCGGTGCTCACTGAGAAGAGCGCCATGCTCGCCGAGAAGATCGCCGTGCTCGCAGAGAAGATCGCCGTGCTCGCAGAGAAGATCGCCGTGCTCGTTGAAAAGTATGAGAAGAATAAGGAACCCGCTCATGGTTGATGCTGTGACACCACTCCAGGATGCTGTGACACCACACCAGCAAGGCACCCCCATCGTGTTTGAGGGAGTCACCAAGGCATACGGCGAGCAGACCGTGCTGCACGGCATCGACCTCGCTATTGAGCCGGGTGAGTTCGTGGCGCTCTTGGGCCCGTCGGGATGCGGCAAAACGACGATGCTGCGCTGCCTCGCCGGGCTTGAACAGGTCACTGGCGGTCGCATTCTGGTCGGCGGTGAAGATGTTGCGGCGGTGCCCGTGAACAAGCGTGACATGTCAGTGGTGTTTCAAGCGTATTCACTGTTTCCGCACATGACGGTGTCGCAGAACGTCGCATTCGGGCTTGAGATGCGAAAGGTGCCGAAATCCGAGCGCCGGCTGCGTGTGGGCGACGCACTCGAGCTTGTCGGTCTCGGACATACCGCCGACCGCTTCGCGCATCAGCTTTCGGGTGGGCAACAGCAGCGTGTCGCCCTCGCGCGTGCTCTCGTGACGCGGCCGCGTGCGCTGCTGCTTGACGAGCCGCTCTCGGCGCTTGACGCGAAGGTGCGGGTGCGGCTGCGTGACGAGATTAAAACCATTCAGGCTGAGCTCGGCATCACGACGATCTTTGTCACGCACGACCAAGAAGAAGCGCTTGCAGTCGCTGATCGGGTGGCGGTGATGCGCGAGGGTGTCATCGAACAGCTGGGCGCACCCGAGCAGCTGTATCGCAAGCCTGAGACACCGTTTGTTGCCGGATTCATCGGTGAGTCGAACCGGCTGTCGGGGCGGTTGGTTAGCGGCGAGGTGCAGTTTGCTGGTGGTTCGCTGCCAGTGCTACCAGGATCGGCCGCCGCCCTCACCGGGCTGCCCGGCCCTGGGTTTGCCGCGGAGCTCGACGTCACCGCATTCCTGCGACCCCAGCAGCTGACTCTGACGAGTGGCTCAGGTGGCAGCGGCATACCCGCACGCGTGCTATCAAGCGGGTTCTTTGGTGCACATCGGCGCACGATTGTGCGCGTCGAATCTGGTCAGCACGTAACGGTGCAGCACAGCGCGACCGAGCAGTACACGGCCGATGAAGCGGTCACTCTACACTTCGTTGGTGACCCCGTCGCAATCGAGAAAGCGTAGCTGGTGAAGGGCTTATCTGCGCTGCGAACTATGCCCGTTCGGCGAGCTACACCCGTTCGGCGAGCAGAGCCGCATGTCTCCCCGCGACTCGGGTGAGAAACAGCGTCGCTGAGTTAGGGCCCTTGAGGCGAAGCCTGGTGCGCAGCGCGGCCGGGTCGACATCAGCGCCGCGCTTCTTAATCTCGAGCGTGCCGATACCGCGGGCGGCAAGGGCGCGCTTCAACTGTTTCTCTGAGGCAGGCAGCTGCTCGACGACCCTGAACGCTTGGGCGAAGGGGGTGTCGACGAGCGTGTCGGCTGTGAGGTAGGCGATGTGGTCGCTCACCATCGCGGCGCCCAGTTGTTCGGCCAGCTTGCCGATGAGGCGCGCGCGAATCACCGCGCCATCGGGTTCGTAGAGAAATTCGCCGAGGCCGCGCACGTCGGTATCTGGGGAGTCGTGTGCTGCCGTGAGCTCGTGTGCGGTGCCGTCGCGCAGCACGAGCGCCGCGCGCCGCACTTCTGGCCGGGCGACAGCACCGAACCAGAGCGCGGTTTCAACGACCTGCCCGTTGACCGAGACCCACTGTGCCTCGGCTGTCGCCGGAATGAGTTCGCGATCGAAGCCTGGCCCAAGCTTCACCCCGGTGGCGTGCCGTGTCGCCACATCGAACACGAAGCCGAGCGAGGGCGAATAGTCGTCTGGGCGCGTGAGCCGTTTCGTATTGCGATGACCCGCGGTGCGCCGGGCGGGGTCGAGAAACACTCCCTGCACCCCGTCGAGCGCGACCTCGCTGGCGTCGCCGACGACGACCTGCGCACCCTCGTGCAACTGCGCGAGGTTGTGGGCGGCTATCTGGGCGGTGAACGGGTCGATTTCGACCGCGAGTGTGCGCACCCCCGAGTCGAGCAGTGCGATCGACTCGGTGCCGATGCCGCACCCCAGGTCGGCCACGAGGCGACAATCGGCAGCCGCAAATCGCTGCGCATGCAAGGCTGCAACTTCGGCTCGACTGGCCTGTTCGAGCCCTGCCTGGGTGAACAACAGCTGCCGCGCTCTATCGCCAAATTTGACGCGTGCTTTGCGGCGCAGCGCGGCCTGGTTGAGCAGTGCGGCCACTTCGTCGCCAGCTAGGTGGTCGGCGCGCAGCCGAGCCCCAAGCGTAAGCTCGCTGGTACCCGATTCGAGCGCCGCCTCGACCTCGGCCAAGAGCTGCTGGCCCCTGGCTTCAAACAATATCTGCCAACCGGGCAACGAAGTGGGCCCCGAGGATGTACCTCGGGGCCCACTCAGTGCATCATCGTGCATGCGTCGTGTTAGAAGCTGTCGAACGAATCGAAGCTGCTCATCGCGGCGCCGAATGAGGCAAACATGACGATGATCATGCCGATGTACGCGATAAGAATCAGCGCGATCAACACGAAATATGCGTAGCCCAAGATGAGGCCGGTCAATGCAATGCCCCGGCCGGTGTCACCGTTGCGCTTGATCTGGCCGAGCGCGAGGTGGCCAAACACGATGCCTGCGATCGGTGAAAGAAACGCAAGAATGATGGCAAGCAGCGCGAAGGTGTTGGTGTGGGCCAGCGTGGTGGGCAGTGCCGTGCGCGGTGCCGGTGCCTCAGCCTGGTAAGGCTGCACCTCTGGTTGTGGCTGGTACGCCACCTGCTGGTATGGCGCTGCCGGTGCTGCTGGCGCTGCCGGTGGCTGTTGTGCGTAGGCCTGTTCAGG
>JAAZHL010000307.1 GCA_012510755.1 Leucobacter sp. | reverse complement strand
GTCGAGCGCCTTCGAGACTGCGCTGAGCTGTTGCACCACGTAACGGCAGTGCGCATCACTTTCGACGGCGTTGATGACGGCGGCGAGCTGACCGTGGGCGCGCCGCAGTCGGTTGACGATCTTGCGCTGGGCCTCGAGGGCCTCATCAGTCTTTTCAATCATGCAACCAATGATACTCGCTGGGGTATACTAACGCCTAATACCCCCAGGGGTATTTAGCGCCAAGTCAAGCTTCAACTTATGAGGAGTTCCAATGTGTAGAGCAACGAAGTGCCACGTGTGTCAGAAGACGACCTGGACGGGGTGTGGCCAGCACGTCGCCGCGGTGAAAAGTTCGGTGCCGGCAGGTCAGTGGTGTGGCGGCAAGCACTCGCGCAGAGACATAGAGCTGGCGAACGAGCGTGCGGCCGAGAATAAGGGCTTCTTTGTGAAGCTGTTCGGGCGCTAGTGCGATGCGCGCGAGGATCTGCTCGGCGCTAGTTAGGGCTCGGGCGCTAGTTGGGGTGAGCGAAAAGTTGCTCAGACGCTAGCGCGATGTGAGTGAGGAACCGTACGGTCGCTAGCTGGCACGAGCGAGAAGGAATTCGGTCGTTAGTGCAAGGTCTGCGCAGCTGGGCGCAAGCGAGCGGCGAGCAGAGCGGTTTCGCTGAGTGTGAACGACGCAAATTCGATTCGCCAAAAAATACCCCCGGGGGTATATTAATCACATGGCTACTACAAACCTCACTCTGGATAACTTCGAACAGACGGTGACCGGCGACGGCATCGTGCTGGTCGACTTCTGGGCCGCATGGTGTGGCCCCTGCCGCTCGTTCGCTCCCGTCTTTGAAGCAGCGAGCGAGAAACACGCAGACATCACCTTCGCGAAAGTCGACACCGAAGCTGAGCAGCAGCTTGCTGCCGGTTTCCGCATCACGTCGATTCCCACGCTGATGGTGTTTCGTGACGGCATCATCGTGTTCTCGCAACCCGGCGCACTCGGTGCACCGCAGCTCGAACAGGTCATTGAGGGCGCACGCGCGCTCGACATGGACGATGTGCGACGTCAGATCGCCGAGCAAGAGACTGAGCGCGCCGACGGCGCCAAGGTCTGAGCGAAGACTGGCTGAGCGATCCTCGCCCCTGCCTAACAACCACACGCTTCACTACCTTCACCAACTCAACCTCAAAGGAGCACCAACTATGTGCGCACGAATCACCTGCACCGTCTGCGGCAAACCAACCTGGGCCGGCTGCGGTCAACACATCGAAGAAGCACTCGCGGGAGTTGCCCGTGCAGACCGTTGCCAGTGCGATAACTAGCATCTGACGAGAAAGGAACCACCATCATGTTGCTTGAGCGCATCTATGACGAGGATCTCGCGCAGGCGAGCTACTTCATCGGCTGCCAGGCGAAGGGCGAGGCGATCGTTGTCGATCCCCGTCGCGACCTCGACGTGTACCTGCAGATCGCCGCAAAGAACGGCATGACCATCACTGCGGTTACCGAGACGCACATTCACGCCGACTACCTGTCTGGTACGCGTGAACTCGCAGCGGCCACCGGGGCGAAGATGTATGTCTCAGATGAGGGTGGCCCAGACTGGACCTACTCTGACGTCTTCGACGGCGCCGTGCGCATGAAACACGGTCACGAGATCGTGCTCGGCAACATCACCGTGAAAGCCGTACACACCCCTGGCCACACGCCAGAGCACATGTCGTTCTTGATCACTGATGGCGCGCAGTCGAGCGAGCCCGGCTTCATGCTGACTGGCGACTTCGTGTTCGTGGGTGACCTCGGCCGTCCCGACCTGCTCGACGAGACAGCCGGGTTCGTTGACACTCGCTTCGGCGGTGCGCGCGACCTATTCGCGAGCCTACGCGACCACTTCTTGACGTTGCCCGACTATGTGCAGGTGCTGCCGGCACACGGTTCGGGGTCAGCGTGCGGCAAGGCGCTTGGCGCGATCGCCGCGTCGACCGTCGGCTACGAGCGCAACTTCTCGTGGTGGGGCAAATACCTGAAAGGCAACGACGAACAGGGCTTCGTCGATGAACTGCTCAGTGGTCAGCCCGACGCGCACGCCTACTTTGGGCGTATGAAGGTGCAGAACAAGGTTGGCCCGGCGGTGCTGGGCGAGCAGGCTGAGCTTGTCGAGTACAGCGCTGAGCAACTGAGCGAAGAGCTTGCCACTGACCGCGTCATCTTCGTTGATACCCGTCACAACAGTGAGGTGCACCAGGGAACGGTTGCGCGTTCGCTGAACATCCCGGGTGTGGCAAAGGCTGCGAGTTACGGTGGCTGGGTATACAACCCAGAGGTCGAGGATCGCCCGCTCGTGTTGCTGGCTGAATCACTCGAGGCTGCTGAAGATTATCGTGACCACCTGGTGCGTGTCGGTATCGACTCCGCGCAGGGCTACATCGTGTCGCTCGACGGGCTGGAGCTTGTCGCGCCGAAGACGGTGGCACCCGCTGAGCTGGACGGGGTAGAGCGCGCGCTGTTGCTCGATGTGCGCAACAAGACCGAATACGCTGAGGGGCACTTGCCGGGTGCCGAGCAGCTTTCGGGCGGCCGCCTGCTGTGGAATCTTGACCAGCTGCCAGCGAAAGACGCCGGCACCATTGTGACCTACTGCCAGAGCGGTGTGCGCAACGCGGTCGCCGCGAGTGCGCTGCGCCGCGAGGGCTACGACGTGGTCGAGCTCGAGGGCAGCTACCTCGCCTGGCTAGCAGTGCCGGGCAATGAGCCAGTCATCTAAGAAGATGCGCCCGCCCCTGTGCTCGGTGCACACCGCCCCCACACGAGAGAACACTCATGGAACTGACACTCATCATCGCCCTGCTGTTGGCTGTGCTGGTCGGCGTCAGTCTGGGTCTCTTGGGTGGGGGTGGCTCCATTCTTACTGTGCCGATTTTGACCTACGTCGTTGGTATGGACGCCCGCGAGGCCATCGCCTCGTCGCTCTTTATCGTGGGCGTGACCAGTGCGGTGAGCGTGCTGAGCCACGCTCGGGCGGGGCGCGTGCGGTGGAAGACCGGGCTGATCTTTGGCGGGGCTGGCATGGTCGGGGCGTTCGCCGGGGGTCTCGCGGGTGGCTATATTGCCGAGCCCGTGCTCATGGTGCTCTTCGCTGGCATGATGGTGGCCACCGCGACCGCGATGATTCGTGGCCGCAAAGTGAAGGCCGAACCCGCTGACGCCGAGCGCGAGGGCCTGCCCATGGCGCGCATCGTGCTCGATGGTTTTCTTGTCGGCCTCGCAACCGGGCTCGTCGGTGCGGGCGGCGGCTTCTTGATCGTGCCCGCGCTCAACCTGCTCGGCGGGCTGCCGATGGCCGTCGCGGTCGCGACCTCGCTGCTCGTGATCGTCATGAAATCGTTCGCTGGCCTCGCGGGCTACCTGTTCTCGGTGCAGCTCAACTGGCCGCTGCTGACCGTGTTCACTGCGGTGGCGATTGCCGGGTCGTTCCTCGGCGTGAAGCTCGCCGGCATTGTGCCTGAGCGCTCGCTGCGCAAGGGATTCGGCTGGTTCGTGCTCGCCATGGGCGCGTTCGTGCTCGTGCAAGAGGTGCCAAAACTCTTTGCCGGTTTCGCGTAGCACTGATCCTCGCCGCTCGTCGTTTGCCCCTCTTCCGCTTCCTCCCTTCGTCCTTCTCCTGACCGTTCCTTCCACCCGCACTCTCACCGCACCATCACCGCAACTATGTCGGAAAAACGCACCTATGGCGGAGGAATTCGCCGAGTATCTCCTCCAACACGTGAAATCTCCTCCAACACCCACTTCGCGGCCACGCACCCGCCACCGCGCACCACACCCGGCAAAATACCGAACACAACCAGCAGGAGCAGCATGTCGACAACCGCCAAGTCCGAGCGGCCCACGATTGGGC
>JAAZHL010000306.1 GCA_012510755.1 Leucobacter sp. | reverse complement strand
GACTCAGAAGGGCACGAGTGAGTATGTTCATCGGCTGCCCTTCTTTTTCACCCGGCGCCCGGGTCGGCGCAACCAGCCACCGGTGATCTCGGGGTCGGTCTCGTCGGGCGTGACATCGAGCGGTACGAGCGGCACCGGCGAGATGAACGTGGTCGTGTCGTCACCGCGCGGCAAGGTCAACCTGAAGTTGCTGCCCTCGCCAGGTCGCGACCACACTTCGAGCAGCCCGCCGTGCACCGCGGCATCTTCTCGAGCGATCGCAAGCCCGAGGCCGGTGCCACCCAGCGTGCGTTTGCGTGAGGGGTCGGCGCGCCAGCAGCGATCGAAGACATGCTCAGTGTCTTCGGGTTTCATGCCTACGCCCCAATCGTGCACGCCAATAGCGATCGCGGCGGCATTCGAATCGATCGTCACCACAATGGGTTTGCCCTCACCATGTTCAATCGCGTTGCCAACAAGGTTCGAAACGATGCGTCGAATGCGACGAGGATCAACATCTATCGGGCTAAACCCACCGAGCTGATTCACCTCAATCTCGCTCTCAGACAGCGGCCGCAACGCATCAACGACTTCTTCGGTGAGCGTCGCCAGATTTGTGGGCTCGGTTTCGAGGGTGATCGGGCCCGCGTCGTAACGTGAGATCTCGAGCAGGTCGGCGAGCAGCGCCTCAAACCGATCAACCTGCGTGCCCAGCACCTCGATCGCCCGTGCCTGCTGCGGCTCAAGGTCACCGGCCTGGCCCTTGAGCAGCTCTGAAACCAGCTTGATCGTCGTGAGCGGGGTGCGCAGCTCATGTGACACATCAGAGACGAAACGCTGCTGCATGTCAGAGAGCGTGTCGAGCTCATCAATGCGCGAGTGCAGCGTGTCGGCCATCGTGTTGAAGTTCTCTGAAAGCTCGTCGAAGTGCCGGTCGCCGTGCATCGGCATGCGCACCTCGCGCTCACCGCCCGCAATGCGATGGCTCGCGGTCGCGGCGGTGCGAATGGGCCGAAACACGAGGCTTGAAATGACCCACACGAGCACCGCTAGCAGCACCAGCAGCAGCACGGCCATGAACACGAATGCGCTGACAATGAACTGGAGGGTCAGTTTGGCATCTGCAAGGCTGTAGCCGATGTACAGTTCGTAGGTGCCCGCGCCCGCCGGAAAAATGAGGGTAGAGGCCACCAGAATGCCGGGAGCCGCCACTCCGTCGTCATCGACGAGCGTCACTGCTTGCCAATACTGCGGGGCGTCACCCTGCAGCAGCGCCTCTGAGAGCTCTGGGCTCACCACATCAACGAGCTGCTGCGAGGTGTTGAAGTCGTCTGGCGCGAGCTGCGACGGCGACTGCATGGCTTGCCGTTTCACATAGATGAGCTGGCTCGACGAGGTGCCCTGCAGCGTGCTGCGAACCGAGGCGACGAGCGCTGCGACGGCTCCGCGGTCGGTGGCGTCAGAGGCGTCCATTTGCCGCTGTGCGGCGAGAGTAGCACGCGCGGAGTCTTGCAGCACTTGGTCTTTGCGCGACGAATAGAGGTCGCTGCTGATGCGGTCGAGCACGAGCCCGCCCGTGATCGCGATCATGAGAATTGAGATGATGCCGGCAATGGTCATCATGCGCAGGCGCAGCGAGTTGCGCCAGCGGGCCCGCAGCGGGCCAAGCAGGGGTTGGCTGAGCCGCAACCAGCGCGCCCTGATGCGCCGCAGACGAAGCCCGAACCGTGTGCGGCCGTGTCTGCGACTTTCACTGCGCGAGTCAGCGCGGCCGTCGCTGCTCCCATCGCTGCGACCGTCGCTTCGTGCCTCGCTTTGCACGTCGTGGCTGCGGGAGTCTGTCACCAGCTACTCCGCGGTCGCGCCTGCGCGATAGCCAACTCCGCGCACAGTCGTCACAATGGTCGGCCGGTCTGGGTCGACTTCGATCTTGGCGCGCAGCCGCTGCACATGCACATTCACGAGTCGCGTATCGGCTTTGTACTGGTAGCCCCACACCTTCTCGAGCAACACCTCGCGGGTGAACACCTGCTGAGGTTTACGCGCCAAGATCACCAACAGATCGAACTCGAGCGGCGTCAGCGAAATCACCTGGTCGCCGCGTCGCACTTCGTGCCCGGTCACATCGATGTCGATGTCGCCGATGCGCAGCGCCTCGCCCAGCTCTTGCTGGGGTTCGCGCAGTCGAGCGCGCACGCGGGCGATCAATTCGACCGGGTTGAACGGCTTCACCACGTAGTCGTCAGCGCCTGCCTCAAGCCCACGCACCACATCACCGGTGTCGCTGCGTGCGGTCAACATGATGATGGGCACACCCGACTCCGAGCGGATTCGGCTGCACACCTCAATACCGTCAATGCCGGGCAGCATCAGGTCGAGCAGCACCAGGTCGGGTCGGTGCTCGCGAAAGCGTTCAACAGCTGAGGTGCCGTCAGCAGCGAAGACGGTTTCAAACCCTTCGCCCTGCAACACCATGCCCAGCATCTCTGACAAGGCCCTGTCATCGTCGACCACCAGAATGCGTGCGCTCATGCACCTATTATGGCCGGTTGTGCTGAGTCACACCTTCATTTGCGCTACCGCGTGGCTCGAATCACGCTGCCACGTGCCCGAAACGCCAGAGCGCAGTGCTCAGTTCGCGCGATCCTCGCCCTCTATTCGGCGCAACCGCGCGGCCTTCGTC
>JAAZHL010000305.1 GCA_012510755.1 Leucobacter sp. | reverse complement strand
GTGTACAGGCGCTCCATGACCTGGGGATTGGCCATCGTGCCGCCCATAGTGTTCAGCACGACGCGTTCGACACGCTCGGGGTGCAGTTGTGCAAAGCGTGCGGGCGGCCAGCCACCGAGCGATTCACCCGACATGTAGTACTTCTCAGCACCGAGCACATCCATCACACCGTGCACATGATCGATGTAGTGCTGAATCTCTAGTGGGTGCTCTGGTTTGGCCGAATAGCCATGCCCGATGAAGTCAAAGGCAAACACGTCGAAGTGCTCACCGTGCGCTTGCAGATTGCGGCAGTATGCCTCGGCGTGACCGGTGATGCCGTGCATCAAGAGCAGTTTGCGCGGGTTATCGGGGTCGCCAGCTCGCAAATACCGGGTGCGGTAGCCCGCTGCCTCGACATATCCCTGGGAGAAACTTGTCTCAACAAGGTCCATCCAAGTACTCGTGTACGTTGATTCTGCCATTACCTAAGCCTTTCTGTTTACTAGGTCGAGGGCGACGTCGGTGATCATGTCTTCTTGGCCGCCAATGAGTCGGCGTGCACCGACCTCGACGAGAATGTCGCGGGCGTCGAGCCCATACGTTTCTGCTGCGCGCTCTGCGTGCCGCAAGAAACTTGAGTACACGCCCGCATAGCCGACGGTGAGCGTTTCACGGTCAACCTGCACTGGCCGGTCGTGCAACGGACGCACCAGGTCGTCTGCCGCATCTTGCAAGGCGAAGAGGTCTGCCGCCACGTCCCAGCCCTGCAGTTTCGCAACGGCAACGAACGGTTCGATCGGCGTGTTGCCTGCGCCAGCACCGTGACCGGCGAGCGAGGCATCGACTCGGTATGCACCTTCTTCAACGGCAACCACCGAGTTCGCGACTGCGAGTGACAGGTTCTGGTGGGCGTGTACCCCAATCTGGGTCGACTCTTCGAGCACGTCTCGGTAGGCACGAACGCGTTCGCGGTAGCCGTCCATGGTCAAGCGGCCTGCTGAGTCGGTGACATACACGCAGTTGGCGCCGTACGACTCCATGAGCTTCGCCTGTTTGGCGAGGCTCACCGGGTCAGAGAGGTGAGACATCATCAGGAACCCCGACACGTCCATGCCCCACTCACGTGCTGCCGCAATGTGCTGGGCCGAGACGTCGGCCTCGGTGCAGTGGGTAGCAACGCGTACTGAGCGGACTCCCGCATCGTAGGCTGCCTTCAGCTCATGCAATGTGCCGATACCCGGCAGAATGAGCGCAGTGAGAACTGCATTCTCAATGACCTCGGCCGCAGCTTCAATCCATTCAAGGTCGCTGTGCGAACCTGGCCCATAGGTGAGACTCGAGCCGGCTAACCCATCGCCGTGAGTGACCTCAATTGCGTCGACACCAGAACGATCGAGCACCTGAGCGATCTCGGCGACCTTTTTCGGGTCGAGTTGATGGCGCACCGCATGCATACCGTCGCGCAGGGTCACATCTTGTAGATAGATTTTTTTGCTCATGCGAGCTGCTCCTTTCGAGCCTCGACGAGACGCTCGGCGGCACGCATCGCCGCGCTGGTCATGATGTCTAGGTTGCCGGCGTAGCTCGGCAGGTACATTGCTGCACCTTCAACCTCAAGAAAAACGGTGACTTGCGTGTATTCGTCTGCACGCGCATCTGTCGGCACGAGCGTGTCGAGGGTCGAGCCCTGGTCACTGAACTGCACCTGCTGCTTGAGCCGGTAACCAGGCACGTACTGTGCTACACGCGCGACCTGCGCTGCTACCGCTGCGGAGACCGAGTCTCGACCGGCGTCATCAAGACGGCCGACAATCACTTGCACTGTGTCACGCATAATCATTGGGGGTTCGGCAGGGTTCAGCACGATGATCGCCTTACCCCGCGCAGCACCACCGACAACTTCTAGCCCGCGACTCGTGGTCTCGGTAAACTCATCGATGTTCGCTCGGGTACCGGGGCCAGCCGACTTCGAAGAGATCGAGGCCACAATCTCGGCGTACTTGACCGGGGTCACCTGTGAAATGGCAGCAACAACCGGAATCGTCGCTTGCCCACCGCACGTGACCATGTTGATGTTCTTCGCATCAAGGTGTTCTTCGAGGTTGACGGCAGGCACTAGGTAGGGGCCGATCGCCGCCGGCGTTAGATCGACCAGCTGCTTACCGTAGGGGGCAAGTTTCTCGGCGTTATAGATATGCGCACCGGCGCTGGTCGCGTCGAATACGATCTCGATCTCATCGAAATTTGGGAGTGCAATGAGACCTTCAACACCTTCGTGCGTGGTCGCGATGCCGAGCCGGGCGGCACGGGCGAGACCATCTGACTCTGGGTCAATGCCGACCATCGCCCCCATTTCAAGGGTGTCGCTCAGGCGCATCACCTTAAACATGAGGTCGGTGCCGATGTTGCCCGATCCAATAATGGCTACCTTTGTCTTGCTCATTTTCTCTCTCCTGCAGAAACGGTCACGTCACCGAGCCCAGTGATGCTTGCCTGATAACGATGGCCGGGTTCGAAATCGACCATTGGCCCGAGCGCGCCTGAGAGCACGACCTCGCCGGCTCGCAGCGGCCGACCGATGCGAGCGGCGGTTTCGGCCACCCAGACGAGCGCATTGATCGGGTCGCCCAGGCATGCCGCACCGGTACCGCTTGAGACCACTTCACCGTCTCGGGTCAGTGACATCTCGACCTCAGCTGGCACAAATTCAGCCAGTGAAAGCTTCGTGTCGCCGAGCGCATAGAGCGCACTCGATGCGTTGTCGGCGATCGTGTCGACAATTGAAATCTGCCAATCACGCACACGTGAATCGACGATCTCGAAGGCGGCAACCGCATACGCTACGGCGGCAACGACTGAGTCGCGATCCACGTCTTCGACATCTTTGGCCATCACAAACGCAATCTCGGCCTCGATTCGCGGCGCAATGAGCTGAGACACATCGACTTTGTCAGCCGCGGTGACGTCCATATCGGCTAACAGCACTCCAAAATCAGGTTGGTCGACACCCAACTGCTGTTGTACCGCAGGGTTCGTGAGCCCGACCTTACGGCCGACACGGGCGAACCCGTCGGCTTCTCGGCGCGACATCAGTATCTCTTGCACCTCGTATGCGGCATCGATGTTGCCGGCTCCGAGCGCCTCGCGCACCGGATCAATCGCCTTCACCTGAGCTTGTGCCTGATACAGCGCGTCAGCTACGTCTTGTACGGTCACACCATCACCATCCCTCCGTCGACCATGAGCAGCTGCCCGGTCATGTAATCTGAGTCTTCGCACGCAAGAAAGACTGCGGTCGGCACCAGATCTTCTGGCAACGAGACGCGCCCAAGCGGAATCTTTGCTGCGTAATCTTCGAGCGTGCGGTCTTGCAGTGTGAGCGCATCGGCACGCCACAGGGGTGTGTCTACGATGCCGGGGCCGATGCCGTTGACCGTGATGCCGTGAGGTGCGAGGCCCTTCGCCGTCGACTGCGTCAACGACAGCAGCGCAGCCTTACTTGCCGCATACGCCGTGAAATCGCCAGTTGGCTGCCTTGACGAGGTGCTGCAGATGTTCACAATCTTGCCCGCGCCTCGAGTCTCGTCGCCCTGCGCAATGAATCGTTTCGCAGCGGCCTGGGTGCACAAGAGCGGGCCAAGCGAGTTGACGCGCAGCACCAGGTCCCAACTCTCTTCATCGGTGTCAAGGAATGGTTGACGGCGCAGCACACCCGCAGCGTTGACGAGCACATCAACCCCGCCCAATTGCTCGTCGGCATACGTGAACAGCGCATCAACCGAGTCCTGCTGAGACACGTCCACTTGGTGTGCGAGCGCCACTCCCTCAGCCGCGGTGATCTCGGCTACGAGGCCCTGCGCGGTGTCAAGATTGAGATCAGCGACAAGCACGTGAGCCCCCGCTGCTGCGTATCCGCGAGCGATCGCTGCGCCAATGCCACTGCCTGCACCCGTCACTACCGCGCGTCGCCCGTGCAGCCTCCCTGCCTTGCTCATGCGGTTCTCCTTGCTGTCCATGCCATGTATTTCGCGAACCACGCCCGTGACCAAGAACGAGGTGTCAGTCGATAGACGGCATACACCGTCTTCCAAACGCCTCCGGGCACCACCAGTGCACGACCCCGGTCGAAGCCGCGTACTGCGGCTGCAGCCACCTGCTCAGCGGTGCACCACATCACCTCGTGAATACCCGAGGCGCCAAGGCCTGCCCGCTCATGAAAGCCGCTGCGCACGAAACCGGGCGCGACCACTGTGCTGGTCACACCCGTCTGACGCGTCAGATAGTTGATTCCCTCGCCAAATGTCTGTGCCCATGCTTTCGAGGCCGAATAGGTGATCGCGGGCGTTCCAGGTAAGAACCCGGCGATCGAGGCGACAGTCAACAGCCCTCCGCGATCACGCTCGAGCATGCCTGGCAGCGCCGCATGGGCAAGCTTCGTCAGCGCATCGATGCTCAACACGTTCATCGCCTGACTCGCCTCAACGTCATTGCCGAGATAGCCACCGGGTGGCAGGCCGATGCCTGCTGAATGCACCAACACATCAACGGCGCGGGCGGCGTCACTAGCACGGAGTCGCTCGCACACCCGCTCAAGGTCAGCGGCGTTCATCAAGTCAGCTACGAGCAACTCATGCCCCGATCCTGGTAGCTGATTGAGCAATGAAGTAAGCGCTGTTTCTGTGCGCGCCACCAGCACGAGCTGGTCACTACGCGTCGCAAACTTGCGTGCAAGCGCGGCGCCAATGCCCGAAGACGCTCCGGTCACCAAGACTCTCATTGCACGTCCCCCGCAATCGCCTGACGTGCGGCGGCCAGCGCCACGCCGAGTCGCATCTCGGCCGGCTGCGAGGTCGAGGCAAGCGGAGCCTCAACGGTAATCAACGCCCCGGCCGGCATTGCGGCCGCGAATCCGGCAATCGGCAGGTCCCCCTCACCCGGTTGCCGACGATCAAACCTTGCCTCGTGCAGCAGTGGGTGAAGCCCCGATGGGCTCGGAGCGGCAGGCGCCGATGCGGGTGCGTCACAGAGCTGCAGCACCGCAAGTTGCTCGTGTGGCAGCGTTGCTAAGGTACGAGGATCGCTCCCCCCTCGCGTCGCATGCAGCACGTCGACGATGAGGCCCCCTTGGGTGCCTGACTCACGCACTACCTGTGACGCCTGCGACAGCGTGGCGATGGCACGATATGGCATGGGCTCAAGCAGTGTGCGCAGCCCGAACTGGGCCGCGGCCTCGGCGAGCAGCGCGAAACTTTCGGCGCAGCGTGTGACATCGGTGTCGTCGGCAAAGCTGTAGAGCAGCGAAGCGCCAAGTTCTGCGCCTTGCTGCAGCTGTGGCTTCAGAGCATCGATGCGAGCAGCAAGGTCTGCCGTGATGGCCACCGCTTCGATCGCGTGAATGCCCACACCTCGGTCGGCGGCCTCGCGGGCAAGTGCGGGGGCGTTGAGTGGTGTGTCAGCCCAGGCAGCTACTCCTCCGGCAATGTGGATGATGCGCAAGCTCACGCTCGAGAAGCCAGCGACGGCAGCGGCACGTGTAAATGCAACGGGTGCAAGGTCGAGTTCGGTGAGGTGGTCAACACCCAGGGAAATCGTTCCCGGGTCAATCGTGTTCACGGGGCTCACCCCCTGAAATGCGTATCCATGTCTTGTCAGCGGAGGCGCCAGCGTGCAGCAGCGCGGCTGCCGCGTCGTGCAGCGCATATGACGGGCCAAGCACGACACCTGGGTGCGCAAAACCGCTCTCAACCGTACGAATTACCTCGGCGTAATCGTGCGGGTGATCGTAGATCATTGACCCGATAATGGTGATGCCGCGGCGCACCAGGGTCTTCATATCGACAGCGAAGGCATCATTGCCAACGCCAATCACCACAAGCATTCCCATGGCGTCGAGCAGTTCGACCGCTGCCTCGGCTGCGGGCGCAGCGCCCGAAGATTCAAAGATCAAGTCGAAGTGTTCGCCTGGTTCGGCTGCACGAGCACCCATCGCGACAGCGCGCTCGACTCGCTCAGACGAAATATCAATTACCGCGGGCACGATACCTCGGCGCACTAGCAGGTCGGTGAGGATGCGGCCGATGCTGCCGGCGCCAGTGATCGCGATGCGAGGTCGTTGCGAGAGGTCGCCTGCGCGGCGCACGGCTCCCATAGCGACGGCAAGGGGTTCGATGCATGCGGCATCTTCGTCAGTGATTGATTCAGGGAGTGGCCAGGCAAAGTCTGCAGGCACCGCGACACGTTCGGCGAGAAATCCCTGCTCATTGACAACGGGACTGCGACGCTTTGTGCACAGCGAAGGCACTCCCCTGCCACAGGGCTGGCACGCACCGCACGGATAGTTCGGTTCGATGGCGACCCGCTGACCGATGCGCCCGCGGTCAACCTCGGCACCAACCGCAACGATGGTGCCAAATGGCTCGTGACCAACGATCAACCCGCCAGGGGCGATGTCACGTTGGCCCTGGACATACGCGAGATCAGTGCCGCAAATACCGGTTGCGGTGATCGAGACCACGACATCACCGGGGCCGCACTGTGGCTCAGGCCAGTCATTGACGACCGTCACCTCGCGAGGCGCGGTCAACACTGCTGCGCGCATTATGCGGTAATCCCACCGTCAACCGTGACAATCTGCCCGGTGATGTAGTCGGAGTCAGCAGTTGCAAGAAAGACCGCAGCGCCCGCATTGTCATCTGCGCTCGAGACGTAACCGAGCGGAATCTGAGCCGCATACTGCGCAAAGCGCTCAGCTCGGTCAAGCTCATTCTCGTGGATGCCGGCCCAGAGCGGAGTTTCGACGATCCCTGGCGCGATACCGGTGACCGTGATGCCGTGGGGCGCGAGTGCGCGAGCTCCGCCGTGAATCAGCGACGAAGTGCTCGCCTTGCTTGCGGCATAGGCAACCCAGTCTGCGTTGTTACGTTTGCCCGAGATTGAGGTCACGTTGATGATCTTGCCGCGAACGCCCAGATCAATCATGATCTTGGCCGCTTCTTGCATACCGATCAATACCCCGAGCCCGTTCACCCGCTGATGCCGCATCCAGTGCTCTGCGGTGGTATCAAACACCCCAGTAGACATAGAAATGCCAGCATTGTTGACCATGACATCGAGGCTGCCGAACCGGTCTCGTGCTTCGACGAGACCGGTTCGAACAGCTTCGCGATCAGTCACATCCATCTCAACAGCAATTGCCGAGCCTCCGGCAGCAACGATCTCGTCACGCACCGCAAGGGCAGCGTTGAGATCGATGTCAGCAACGGTCACGTGAGCACCCTCACTGGCATAGCGTCGAGCGATTGCCGCGCCGATACCGGCACCGGCACCGGTGACCACAGTTGAAACAGATGTGAGACGTGACATTAGCTGAGTGAAATCCCGAACTTCTCAAGTGCAGCGACGCTCTTCTTCGCGGTCGCCTGCAGATCTTCGTACCAGGTCGCTTCAGCCTCTGGGGTCAGCAGCGGCATGTAGTTAGCCTGAGTAAAGGTCTGGAAGTTGCTACCTTCTGCTGCAGCCAAAGCGGCGGTGCGCAGCTTCTCAACGATGGCCGCATCAGTACCAGCAGGCGCGGCAACGCCCCACACAGTCAACGTCATCGAGTCGGTGTCAACGCCGTGCTCTTCAAGGGTTTGTACGCCTTCAAGGTAGTCGAGGTGCTCATTATCGGGCGTGTAGACAGCCAGCGCCTTCAAGTCACCGCTCGTCACAAACGGCATCGCCACTGAGACGTCGAGCATTGCGACATTGGTTTGACCGCCCACGAGTGCCTGCACGGCCGGGCTTGCCCCGTCGAATGGAACCGCGGTAGCTTGCACCCCGAGCTGATCAAACAGCATGGCGGTGTTCAGGTGGGTTGGGGTACCCACGCCCGTCACTGCGTAGGTTGCGTTCGACAGCTTCTCAAGCTCGGCGAAGTCAGCAATACCCTGATCTTTACCGGTGACCAGTACATATGGCTGCGTGATGGTGCCGGCTACCGGAATGAAGCTGTCAAAGCTGAAGGGCACACCCTCACGCAATTCTGACTGCACGAATGAGTCACCGGTGGTGTAGGTGATCGTGTAGCCGTCCGCCTTCGCGGTAGCGACCTCGCTCAGCCCGGTAATACCTGAGGCACCAGGGCGGTTTTCAACGATGACTGTTTTGCCAAGCTCTGCCTCGAGATCTTGTGCAAGGGCACGCGCAGAAATGTCGGTCGGGCCACCAGCTGCGTAAGGCACAATCAGCGTGACGCTCTTGGTCGGAAAGTCAACTTCACCGGTATCGCCACCAGCGTTGCCACTGTTAGCTGCATCACTTGAACAGGCTGCCAGGCCTAGCGCTGCGACGGCAGCCATAGCGAACACCGCGACGGGGCGGCGGAAGTTTGAAAACTTCATCGTTCTCCTCGTGTTTCATTTTCATTTGAGGTGATGGTGGTGCCGGGTTCGGCATCACCAGGCTCGACAGATGTAGCTGACTCAGTTGAGTCGCTGCTGTCAAGTTTTTCTGCGCTCTCGTCGAATGTGTTCTCGTCGAGTTCTTCGGCGACAGTGGTCAGCGCACCAGTCGCATCGGCCATCTCTTCACCGTGGCGTACAGCTGCGGTCGCTTCGTAGTAGCGGCGCTCAATCTTGCTCTTGCGTCGTGCGATCATCTGGAAGACCACGAGACCAACCAGCAACAGCACAAAGATCAGCGAGACTGGGCGCTCAACGAAGATGCTCACACTGCCGCCCGACATCAGCAGTGACTGACGGAACGAGGTCTCGAGCAGCGGGCCAAGGATCAACGCAAGCGCCAACGGACCTGGGTCATACCCGGTCTTACGCATGACATACCCGACCACGCCGAAGAAGAGCATGACCCACATGTCGAAGACGGAGTTCGACACGCTGTAGACACCAATCATCGTGATGAGCACGATGACGGTCGCCAACACGCCAATACGGACACGCACCAGGTTGACGAACATACCGACCATCGGCAGGCTCAAGACCAACAGCATGAGATTGCCCAGAATCATTGAGGCGAGCACGCCCCAGAACACTGCAGGGTGTTCGGTGACCAGTGTGGGCCCAGGCGTGATGCCCTGAATCAGCAGCGCACCATAGAGCAGCGCCAGCACCACGTTTGACGGGATACCAAGAGAGAGCAAGGGCAGGAATGATGAGGTCGAACCAGCGTTGTTCGCGGTTTCGGGGCCAGCAACGCCTGCGATAGCGCCGCGACCGAATTCTTCTGGGTGCTTCGAGACCTTCTTCTCAACTGCGTATGAGGCAAGTGACGAGACCACGCCGCCGCCGCCAGGCAGCAACCCCAGGAAGAAACCGAGCACCGAGCCACGAGCAATGGCGCCTGACGAATCTTTCATGTCTTGCTTCGTGGGCATGACTCGCCCGATCTTGCCCTGCACGCGGGCTGACTTCACCTCGTGTTCGAGGTCATAAAGCACATCGCCGAGGCCGAACAGACCCATTGACACCGCGACGAAGTCAATGCCGCGCAACAGTTCCGTCGAACCGAAGGTGAATCGAGAAATACCCGAGATCGCATCGATACCAACCGTGGCGATGAGCAACCCAATCGCCGCAATCACCAAGTTCTTTGACGGTTTCGCCTGCCCGAGCACCGACACCATGATGAGGCCCGTGATAGCGAGCATGGCGTATTCAGGCGGGCCGAGCTTGATTGCAAACTGTGCAATGACTGGCGACAAGAAGAAGAGGCCAATAATGGCTACCGTGCCGCCGATGAACGAACCGATAGCAGAAATACCAAGCGCCGGGCCAGCACGACCGTGGAGTTCCATCTGGTGGCCGTCATAGACCGTCACCACACTCGCGGCTTCACCTGGCAGCTTCAAAAGCACCGAGGTAATGGTGCCACCGTAGTTCGCACCATAGTAAATTCCTGCCAGCATCACGATCGCTGCCTCAGTGGGCAGCACGTACGTGAGCGGCAGCATCAGAGCAATAGTCGGAGCAGGGCCAAGGCCTGGCAACACACCAACGACCATGCCGAGCACAACGCCCAGAAAAACAATAAGAATATTGATCGGTTGCAGCGCAACTGCAAAACCTTCGAGCACTCCGTTGATATCCACGGTTAGAACCTCCCACCGGTCACAAATGACAGCACCGGGTCAAAGGGCACCGGAACCCTGAGCAGCACCGAGAAGATCACGACAAATGCCAC
>JAAZHL010000304.1 GCA_012510755.1 Leucobacter sp. | reverse complement strand
GCGACAACAGCTTCGGCCAACACGACCGGGTCTGCCGCGAGATCAAACACCAGCCACCACACGAGCACCGCGCTGACCGCGACCACAAAGCACACCGCCAGGGCTACGGCGGCGGCCTCGATCGCGGCGATTACCGCCGTCAGCACTGCTCTCACATAACAAGATTACCCACCGCCGCCGACACCGCGCCGCGGCGCGCTGCCTCTCGCTTGCAGACAGGTCACGCCCACCACGTTTCTATCTCCCGTCGGAGGCCCCACGCTCGTCACGCCTCCCCCTCCCGTCGGAGGCCCCACGCTCGTCACGCCTCCACCTCCCACCCGTCGCGGTTCCATCTCCCGTCGGAGATCACGCTCTGGTCGGAGCTTCTGCGGCAGTTCCTCCGACTGGAGCAGAATCTCCGACCGAAGTAGCCAGACCGAGCGGGGCCGAGCAGGGCCGCGCGGGGCCAAACAGCGGCCGAGCGCGGCCGAACAGGGAGGGGCCAAGTAGTGCGTCGGCCAGGCACTTTGTCGCTCACATGGGTGGGCCTCGCCCAGATGCGAAGAGTTCTCCACAGATTCGTGATCCTCGCCACCATTAAATTCCAAGCAATGCTCAGCTATTCGCATGGAGCTCTTATCTCACGTACAAAGTCTCGGCGGGGTGACAGCTACTGCCACGCTGCTGAGCGCTGGCCAAACACGGTACCGCCTGCACCGAGCGCTCACTCGTGGCGCGCTCGTGCAGCCGCGTCGTGGGTGGGTCGCACTTGCAGATGCCGACCCGATGCTTGTGGTCGCAGCTACACACAACGTCGTGCTGAGTTGCATCACCCAAGCTAAGCGGCTGGGCCTGTGGGTGCTGCGCGATGATGTGGCCCACGTGGCAACTCGGACACCGCACAGCAGAAGCCCAGCGATGCGGTGTGTGACGCACTGGAACCAACCCGTCACTATGCGGGCGCCGACAATGCTTGAAGATCAAATCGAAAACGAGTTGGCGAATGTGGCTACATGTCAGCCAAGAGACGCCGCCCTCACGATTATAGATTCGGCGCTCAACAAGGGAATGGTAACTCTACCTTCACTTGAAATGTTGACTATTCCGCGAAGCCTGCGCAACCTATTGCCATTTGCATTACCGTTTTCAGATTCTGGGCTGGAAACACTGTTTCGCACGCGTCTGGCCTGGCTGGGCGTACCAATCGCCTATCAAATCTGGCTCATCGGGCATCGCGTAGATTTTGTCATCGGTGATCGGCTCGTTGTCCAGATAGATGGTTTGCAGTTTCACCAAGGATCGCGCCGCGAAGAGGACATTCAGCACGACGCGCTGCTGGCGCAAGAGGGGTACCACGTGATTCGGTTGAGCTATAGCCAAGTGGTGTACCGCTGGCCAGAGACACAGGCGCTCGTGACCAATGCGATCGCACAGGGCCGCCACCTTCGTAGCACGCCGCTCAGTGTGCGTCGTTAGGTCGGCGATCACGCTCTGGTCGGAGCTTCCGCGACAGTTCCTCCGACTGAAGGGGGATCTCCGACCAGAGTTGGGATGGGGCTTGGGTGCGGGCAGTTGGCAAGTGCGGTTGAGGCAGTGGGAACTGCGCAGGCAACTGGGCAAAGAAAAGGGCCCCTGGAACTGAGTATGTGAACTGAGTTCCGGGGCCCGATTCTAATAACTACCTAGAGGGCGTTGTATAACTACCTAGAGAGCGTTGTAGACCTCGCGCAGCAGTTCGGCAGTTTCGGTGGGCGTCTTGCCAACCTTCACACCAGCTGCCTCGAGGGCCTCTTTCTTGGCCTGCGCCGTTCCAGCAGAACCCGACACAATTGCGCCAGCATGTCCCATAGTCTTGCCTTCAGGTGCAGTGAAGCCAGCGACATAGCCGACGACCGGCTTCGTCACATTCGCCTTGATGAACTCTGCCGCGCGCTCTTCTGCGTCGCCACCGATCTCACCAATCATGACGATTGCCTTGGTCTCAGGGTCAGCCTCGAACGCGGCGAGCGCATCAATGTGTGTGGTGCCGATGATGGGGTCGCCGCCGATGCCGATCGCGGTCGAGAACCCGAGGTCGCGCAGCTCATACATCATCTGGTAGGTCAGCGTGCCCGACTTCGAGACCAGGCCGATGGGGCCCTTGCCGGTGATCGTCGCTGGGGTGATGCCCGCGAGCGCTTCACCCGGGGTGATAATGCCGGGGCAGTTCGGGCCAATGATGCGGGTCTTGCCGCCAGTTGCCTTCGCGTGTGCCCAGAGTTCAGCAGAATCCTTCACCGGTACACCCTCGGTGATGATGACGAGCAGGCCGATGCCAGCGTCAATCGCCTCGATTGCGGCGTCTTTGGTGAATGCTGGCGGCACAAATGCGACCGATACGTCTGCGCCGGTTGCGGCCATCGCTTCAGCGACAGTACCAAACACGGGCAACTCAACGGTCTGTCCCGATGCGTCCACGTGCGACACTGTGGTGCCAGCCTTGCGTGCGTTCACTCCACCGACGATCTGGGTGCCGGCTGCGAGCATGCGTGCGGTGTGCTTCGTGCCCTCACCGCCGGTGATTCCCTGCACGATGACCTTGGAGTCCTAGTTCAAAAAAATCGACATGGTTCTCTATCTTCTCTTCTTGTCTCGTGCGTGATTAGCGAGCGTTCGCCAGTTCGGCGGCCTTGTCAGCGCCCTCGTCCATGGTCGCTGCTTGAATGACGAGCGGATGCGCGGCCTCGTCAAGAATGCGGCGGCCCTCCTCAACGTTGTTGCCGTCGAGTCGCACAACGAGCGGCTTGTTCGCTGAGTCGCCGAGCTTTGCAAGCGCGCCCACGATACCGTTTGCGACAGCATCACACGCAGTGATGCCACCGAAGACGTTCACAAACACTGACTTGACCTG
>JAAZHL010000426.1 GCA_012510755.1 Leucobacter sp. | reverse complement strand
GTCGGAGATAATGTTTTTACCGCCGATGTTTTTTCTTTTACAAAGGGCACGACCTGCACGATTCAGGTCTCCAGGGAATACATAACGCCCGGGGACTCGGTTCTTATTATTGACGATTTCCTTGCCGACGGAAACGCCGCACTCGGACTTAAAAGCATTATAGATCAGGCGGGCGCAACGCTCGCAGGTATCGGAATCGCGATTGAAAAGGGCTTTCAGCCCGGCGGCAGGATGCTGCGCGAAAGCGGCATCAATGTTCAGTCTTTGGCGATTATAGAGTCTATGGACGAAAACGGAATAGTTTTTGCTCGCTGAGCGTTCGCTTTCGTTTTTGCCCGCGGACTTTATGGTCGTTAAGAATAAAAAACAACGGAGGAATGTAAAAATGAGAAAATTTTCCAAAATTCTCGCAATTGTTATGGTTATTTCCATGATTGCTGTCTTCTTCGCAGGCTGCGGCGACGACAAGCCCACGGATGCTACCACCACAACAACCGAGGCTCCTTCCGAGCTCGTTACTCTTAAGAACGACGCGGAAATCCCCGCCGAAGTCAACTTTGACGACTTCAAAATCGGCTTCATCTTCCTGCACGACGAAAACTCCACCTACGACAAGAACTTCATGGACGCCGCCAAGGCTGCCCAGGCGAAGCTCGGTCTTAAGGACGATCAGGTTATCTTCAAGGTAGGCATCGGCGAAGACGAATCCTGCTTAAATGCAGCTTCAGAGCTTGTCGCAGCAGGCTGCGATGTTATTTTCGCAGACAGCTTCGGTCATGAGTCCTACATGATTCAGGCAGCCAAGGAATTCACAAACGTTCAGTTCTGCCACGCTACCGGCACAAACGCTCTCACTGCAGGTCTTGCAAACTATCACAACGCGTTTGCTTCCATCTATGAGGGTCGCTATCTTGCAGGTATCGCTGCGGGCGTAAAGCTCAACGAGATGATCTCCGAGGGCAAAATCACCGCAGACAAGGCGAAGATGGGCTATGTCGGCGCTCATCCCTATGCTGAAGTTATTTCCGGCCTTTCTTCCTTCTATCTCGGCGCAAAGTCCGTATGCCCGAGCGTAACAATGGATGTTAAGTACACCGGCTCATGGTTCGACATTGCCAAGGAAAAAGAGACCGCTCAGGCTCTCATCGCCTCCGGCTGCGTCCTTATCAGCCAGCACGCTGACTCCGAAGGCGCTCCCAAGGCTTGCGAGGAAGCAGGCGTTCCCAATGTTGGCTACAACATCAGCACCATCAATCTCGGACCGAAAACCGCTCTCATCTCCTCCAAAATTTCCTGGGAGCCCTATTTCGAGCTTATCATGAAGTGCACAGCTGCCGGCAAGGCAATTCCCACCGACTGGTGCGGAACCATTGCGACAGGCTCTGTTCAGCTTACCGAGCTCAACGCTGCTGCCTATACTGACGGCGGTGTCGCTGCCAAGGCTGCCATCGAGGCTGCTCAGGCAAAGCTTGAGGCAGGCACTCTCCACGTATTTGACGTTTCCACCTTCACCGTCGGCGGCAACACTCTTTCCGACGGCGAAACCGCAGACGTTATCTCCGATAGCAAATTCACACCCGACACCAAGGTAGTCAAGGACGGCTACTTCCAGGAGTCCACCGCGAGATCCGCCCCCTATTTCTTCATGACAATAGACGGTCTCACCGGTGTTATCCC
>JAAZHL010000303.1 GCA_012510755.1 Leucobacter sp. | reverse complement strand
CTCATGTACGGGGTCAGAAAACAGGTCAACCGGTTGCACCGCGCGAAAACCAAGCACAGCAAACTGTGCGCGCATGCGTTTACCGCCAGCGAGATAGTCACGTGCCTCTTTGAGTAACGGCAGGGCGTCTGGGCCCAAGCTCTCAAGCTGCGAGGCATGATTATCGATAGTTTCATCGAGGCGCTCCTGAATAAGGCCTGCGAGTCGAGTCGTTTCTTGCACGTGGCTAGCCTAGTCTCAGGCAGGCGGCGTAGACTGTAACGACAAGGTTTTCAGGCACCGGGAGGCCAACATGGGGTTGTCAGAGCGCGAGCAGCAGCTACTTGATGACATGGAACGTCGCTTCTATCAGAGTGAAGCAGACGTGATGCAGACCTCTGCTTCCCACGCAAAATTGAATCTTCGCTCGCTGGTGCTCGGCACGTTAGTAGTGGTTGTCGGGCTTGGGCTGCTGATCGCAAGTGTGAGCTTGCAGCAGTGGTGGCTCGGGCTAGTGGCGTTCGTGGTGATGGTTGGCGGCACGCTCATGGCGTTTTCGAAGCGCGAATCAATCGACGGGTCTGCTGCTCGCGGCAGTAGCGGCGCGAGCGCTTCGCAGGCATCTGCTCGCGAGTCGTTTTCAGATCGAATGAATCGACGCTGGGAAGAGCGAATGGACGGTGAGCGTTAGCTCGCACTCCGACTTATTCCGGCCTACTTCAGGGCGGTGGACGAAGGTCCACCGCCCTTTTTGTGTCTATAGGGCCGTAGGCGGGCACTAGGTGCTGCCGACTTCGCCCGACGCTGACCATAAGTGCCAACTGGCCTGGGTTGGTGCGGTGACCGAAGGGGAGGCCGTGGAGAGGTGGAAGCAGCGCGAAGAAAGGGAATAGGGAGGAAATGTAAGGGGGAAGAAAGGGAAGCAGAGGGAAGAAAGGGAAGAGGGAAGAAAGGGAAGAGGGAAGAAAGGGAAGCAGGAGAGGCGGGGGAGAAGTGGAGCAGGAAGTGGAGAAAAAGTGAGTGAAATGGAGTGAAGTGGGGTAAAGTGGTGAGCAAGACGACGTTGAGCGCTCACTGGCGAAGCACCCGGGCTTCCAAGTGGGTCGAGAGGAGGAGTCAATGTTTCTCGGCACCTTCACGCCAAAGCTCGACGAAAAGGGGCGACTCATCTTGCCCGCGAAATTTCGCGATGACCTCGCAGAAGGACTCGTCATCACGAGAGGCCAAGAGCGTTGCCTCTACGTGTTCAGCGAGTCAGAGTTCGCGCAGATGCATGAGCGCATTCGGCAGGCACCGATCACCTCAAAGCAGGGTCGAGATTACCTGCGCGTCTTCTTGTCAGGTGCTCATGCTGAGACACCTGACAAACAAGGCCGTGTAACCGTGCCCGCAGCTCTGCGCGAGTATGCGGGTCTCGAACGCGACCTCGCGGTCATCGGTGCGGGCAGCCGCGCAGAGATTTGGGGTGCGCAGGCATGGCAGCGCTACCTCAGCGAACAAGAAGCAGCCTTTGCAGACATCGAAGAGGAGGTGATCCCGGGCATGTTCTAGCGGTTCTCGTGGTTTCTCGTCTACCACCCTGACGCACTTCCCCGGCGCCAGGTGGGCTGACGGGAAACCAGGTGAACCGCAGTGCCGACTACATTATGGTCACACTCACTTCAGACCCAGGCGCACTTCAAACTCCGGTGTTGCTTGAACGTTGCCTCGAGCTGCTGCAGCCGGTTGCGGCACGCGAAAACGCTGTCATCGTTGATGCCACCCTCGGCATGGGCGGTCACAGCGAAGCATTGCTGAGCGCGCACCCCGGTCTTACCGTTATCGGTCTTGACCGTGACACCGAGGCATTGCGCCTCGCGAGCGCACGACTCGCGCCCTTTGGTGAGCGCTTCATTGGCGTGCATACCGTCTATGACGGCATCGCCGATGCGGTGCGCAGCGCAACATTCACACACATTGACGGGGTGCTTTTCGACCTCGGGGTGTCATCACTGCAGCTTGATGCGCCCGAGCGGGGCTTCGCATACGCGCAAGACGCCCCGCTCGACATGCGCATGGATCAGAGCAGTGGAGTTACTGCCGCAGAGGTCATCGCCTCTGCGAGCGAGGGGCGCCTGCGGGCAATCTTTGAGCGCTACGGCGAAGAACCACTCGCCGGCCGGTACGCTCGTGCGATTATTGCTGCTCGTCAAACAGCGCCGATCGAACGCAGCCAGCAACTCGTCGATGTGTTGCAGGCCGCCACGCCTGCGAAGATCAAAGACCAGCGACACCCCGCGAAGCGTGTGTTTCAGGCCTTGCGCGTCGAAGTCAACGGTGAACTGCGCGCGCTCGAAACCGCGTTACCTGCGGCACTTGAACTGCTGAACCTCGGTGGTCGAGCCGTGGTCATGTCATATCAGTCACTCGAAGACCGATTCGTGAAGCGCGAGTTCGCGCAGCGCAGCCGCTCAACCGCGCCTGCGGGGCTGCCGGTTGAGCTTCCCGAACACCGACCAGAATTCAAACTGCTGACCAGAGGCGCCGAACTCGCAGATGAGCAAGAGCGTGCCCGCAACAGTCGAGCCATTCCAGTGCGCCTGCGTGCTGCAGAACGCGTGAGAGAGGTTGCCGCATGAGCGCCAACACAGTGCCACTCAGCCGAGACATGCTCGAGCAGGCTTCGCAGCGGCCCGACTGGGTCGGTGGCGAAACCGCTGCACCCGCACGTCAGACGCTGCACCTGGCGCCAGCCTCGCAGCCGCGCCGACGCAGCATCGGGCCCCTCGGGGGCGCACTCACTGCGGTTGGGGTGATCCTCGTCACGCTCTTTGCGCAACTCGGCCTCAGCATCGCCGTCTCTGAAGGCGCCTACGAAGCACGTGCACTGCAGCTTGAACTACGAGACTTAACCCGCGTCGAACGAGTGCTCTCGCAAAACGCGGCGAAGCTCGCCAGCCCGCAAAACCTTGCCGCCAACGCGACCCAGCTGGGCATGGTGCAAAACACCACCCCCGCGACCCTGCGTCTCAGCGACAGCGCCGTGCTCGGCGAGCTCAGCGGCCCAACCGCGGCGGTTGCCACGAGCACAGTACCGAACGCCACCCTCGTCGGTCTGCCCATCGTCGACGCAAACGGCCTACTTGTCGACCGCAATCCGGAACAGGCCGCGATTGCTACCCAGGCTCGAGCCAATGCGCCGGTACTTTGGGAGGGTGCGCTGCCTGCGCCACAGACACACTAATGAGAAACCCGGGCAGCTGAACACTCACACGCGACGGGAGGCCGAGACAATGCCGAGACTGCGACCGCTTGCATTGCGGCGGCTCGTTGCGTTAGCCGTGGTGATCATCGGCGCGATTGTCTTTTCAGTGCGGCTCATTGACGTGCAGATCGTGTCGGCCGCACAGCTGAATGCCGATGCGCTCGATAAACGCGGGGTGCCGGTGTCAATTCCCAGTGTGCGAGGAGACATCGTCGACCGCAACGGCGTCGTGCTCGCGACCACGGACGAACGCTATGACGTGCAGCTCTCACCCCGCGTGGCGCGACTCAATGGTGGCAAATTCTGGCGCGAAGTGACGCTGCCCGACGGCGGAATCGACACTGTGCAAGTCACCGCCGAGCAAGCCTTCGGTGAGATCGGGGCGATCACCGGCCAATCTGCAGAAGAGATTGCCACGATCGTCGACGAAGCGCTGGCCGAGAACCCGAAATCTGACTTCGCCTATGTCAAACGCGCGGTCGACCTCACCACCCTGAACGCGCTCAAACAGCTCGACATTGGGTGGCTCACATTCGACATTAACCACCAGCGACTGTCCCCCACTGGCGCAGTAGGGGGCAACATTGTGGGCTTCTCTGGCGCCGACGGTGAGCCGCAGGCTGGCATCGCGCTGTCACAGCAGGAATGCTTGACCGGCGTCGACGGCGAAGAAAGCTACGAGAAGGGTGCCGACGGCGTGCGACTTCCCGGCAGCGTTGTGGTCACGAAAGAAGCGCAAAACGGTGGCACGATTCAGCTGACCCTCGACATTGATTTGCAGTATGAAGCGCAACAGATCATCAACGCGCAGACATCCGCCGCCGCCGCAGAGTGGGGGCTGCTGACCATCATGGACGCAGAAACGGGTGAACTCGTGGCTGTGGCGGAAGACTACTCGGTCGACCCGAATGACGTGAGCGCTTCAGATGCAGACCGGCGCGAAGCGCGGTCGTTCACGTGGCCGTACGAGCCGGGATCGACGTATAAAGCATTTACCGCAGCGATGCTTGTCGACCAGGGTGCGGCAAATGCGGCTACCCAACACTGGACCTCGTACCAAGCGTCTCCCGAAGAGGGCGTCTATTACAGTGACGCCTTTGTGCACGAAGATATGCCTTGGACGTTGGCTGGCATTCTCGTCGAATCATCAAACGTCGGTATTACTGCGCTCGGCGCACGCGTGCCTGAGCACACCAGGTACGAATACATGCAACGACTTGGGTTGGGCGAGGCGACAGACGTTGGCATGCCTGCAGAAAGCGCGGGGCTGCTGTACGACGTTGCCGACTGGGATCGCCAAACCAGCTATGCAACGATGTTCGGGCAGGGCCTGTCGTCCACGATCGTGCAGACGGCGAGCGCCTACCAGGCGATCGCGAACGACGGTGTGCGTATTCCGCCTTCTCTCGTCATGGGCTGCACGAGCCCCGACGGAGAAGTTACAGAATATGAACGGGGTGAGCCCGTGCAGGTATTTTCTGCCGACACTGCGGCGCAGACGCGCGAGATGATTGAAGCTGTCGCGAACGAGGCCTGGATCGCCGACCAGCTTGCAATTCCCGGCTACCGCATCGGTGGCAAGACTGGTACCGCTGAGCAGAGCGATGGTGAGGGCGGGTACCGCACTGACTATGTGTATACGTTTGCCGGCATGTTTCCGTTGGAAGACCCGAAATATGTGGCGGTTGCCACGATCGCTTACCCCAAGGCGATGCACGGCACCGTGGCGGCCACGCGCACGTGGAACGCTGCTGCCGAGGCGACTATTCGCACCTTTCATTTGCCGCCGTCATCTGGTGCATATCAGCCACTTCCGCTGACGTACTGAGCGCAGGGCGCGGCTCGGCAAACTGATACGCTGTTCGCTTGGAGTCACCCCGATGCTTCACAAAATCGGCAAGAAGGTGAGGAAATAATGGTTTCACTCGATGCGTTTGCAGCGGCAATCGGCGCGACCGTCGCTGAGCCAGCCATCGTGCCGACGACCGCGTCAGCCAACGAGACGGCTGCTGCACCCGCTAGCGCCCTAGCTCACGCCTCACAGATCGTGATCTCGGCAATTACCGCGAGTTCGAACGATGTGACCGAGGGGGCCGTGTTCGTCGCCATTCCGGGCCTGCAAGTGCACGGGGCATCATATGCTGGGCAGGCGATTGAGCGCGGTGCGGTTGCAATCATCACCGACGCTGAAGGCGCAGGCCTCATCGCTGAGGTTGGCGTGCCGGTGCTTGTCGTTGATCGGGTGGATGCACGCTTAGGTGACATCGCTGCGATGTTTTTCGATCAGCCAGCGCACGGCCTGCGTTCGTTTGGCGTGACAGGAACCAACGGAAAGACCACGACCACCTACATGCTCGAGCAGGTGTTGACTGCAGCTGGGCACCTCACTGCGCTGATCGGTGGCGTGGAACTGCGGGTCGGTGGCGTGCACACCCCGACATCGATTACGACGCCGTTGCCGATCGATATTCAGCGTATGCTTCGTGCGCATGTGGACGCAGGCGGTAGTGACGCGGTCATGGAAGTGACGTCGCATGCGCTCATGCAGCATCGCACTGACCCGATTCGATTCGCTGTCGCCGGGTTCACCCAGCTGTCCATCGACCATCTTGACTATCACGCATCGATCGACGAGTACTTCGAAGCGAAAGCCGAACTCTTCAGGCCCGAACGCTGCGATGCGGCCGTGATCGTGACCGATGACGAGTGGGGCAAGAAACTGTATGAGATCGCGACAGGGCGCATGGCGCGGGTGTTTGCGCTCGGTGTCGAAGACGAGTTGCCAGCGGGGGCAGCTGGCTGGCGCGTGCGTGAGGTCGCAGCAGACGGTTCATTCGAGCTGCAGAGCACGGAGGGTTGGGCTGCGTCGTTTACCTGCGGCCTTGCCGGTGTGTACAACATTGCAAACGCCGCCCTCGCAATCACCATGGCGATCACGGGGGGAGTTGAGCTGGCCGCGATTCCGCGCAGCATTCACCCTGAGGTGCCAGGGCGCATGCAGGTGATCTCTGAAACCGAACCGAGGGTGATCGTCGATTTCGCGCATAACGCCGACTCGCTGGCGAAGGCTCTGATCGCTGTCAGACCCGCCACCAAGGGTCGGCTGATCGTCGTGACCGGCACTGCAGGCGATCGTGACGCGACCAAACGGTTTGCCATGGGTGAGGCGTGCGCAGTGAACGCAGATGTGGTGGTCATAACCGATGATGACCCGCACACTGAAGATCCGCAGCAAATTCGTGATGCACTGATCGCTGGGACCGTGGGCCACGACGCCGAGGTGATCGAGATTGCAGATCGTAGTGAGGCGATTTATGAGGCAGTTCGAATTGCAAATGACACGGATACCGTGGTGATTGCTGGCCGCGGCCACTGGACGGTGCAGTTCGTCGGGCACGACCTGGTTGAGCTTGATGATCGCGAGGTCGCGCGTGAGGCTCTGGTCGCCCGCAGCGGGCAATGAGAATGAGGGTTAAGATCGCCTAGTGATTGCAATGACATTGGCCGAGGTTGCCTCGGCCGTTGACGGCAGGCTTATTGTCGGCTCAGCCACGTCGACCGATGTGGTGAACGGGCAGGCACACACCGACTCTCGAGAGGTGGCAGAGGGAGATATTTTCTTCGCTCGCCGCGGCGAAGAAACGGACGGCCACCGGTTCACGCAGGCGGCTGAAACAGCGGGGGCGAGGCTGCTGATTGTCGAACAGCAGGTCGAAGCCTCAGTTGCCCAGATTGTCGTTGATGATTCGACTCTGGCACTCGGCAGGCTCGCCAAAGCGAATGTGCGTCGTGCCAAAGACGTGACCGATCTCACTGTCGTTGGAGTGACCGGTTCGAACGGAAAAACGACCACCAAGAACCTCATCGCCGCAATGGCCGAGCAGGTCGGGCCCACCGTTGCCAATATTCGGTCGTTCAACAATGAAGTCGGGGGGCCGCTCACCATGCTTCGGGTGAGCAGCGATACCAAGACGCTAGTCGCCGAAATGGGCGCCAACGCCGAAGGCGACATCGCGAAGCTCGCTGACATGGCCCGCCCGAATATTGGGGTGGTGTTGACGGTTGGCCTGGCCCACGCTGGTGGTTTTGGTGACTTGCCCACGACCTTCAGAACGAAGAGCGAGATGGTGAGCGAACTCGCTGAGCGCGACGTTGCGGTGCTCAACAGAGACGACCCTTGGGTGTCGAAGATGGCTGAGGTCACGCGTGCCCGGATCGTCTGGTTTGGTCAACACAGTGACTCTGACGTGCGTGCGAGCGAGATCGACGGTGACGCCCGGGGCACCTCATTCAATCTGCATGCCAGTGGCGACACGCGCGCGGTCAGATTTCAGGTGCTTGGTGAGCACCACGTCACGAATGCACTCGCGGCGGCTGCCGTGGGCCTTGAGCTCGGGCTGTCGCTTGACGACGTGGTGGCTTCGCTTGAGCAAACGACGCTTGCAGCGCCGGGCCGCATGGAAGTGCTCTCGTGCCGTGACGGGATCACCGTGATCAATGACGCATACAATGCCAACCCCGACAGCATGTCTGCTGCGCTCAAGACGCTAGCTCGGGTCGCAAAGCCCGGCGGGCGCACGGTTGCGGTGCTCGGCGCCATGGGCGAGCTGGGTGACCAGTCTGGTGAGCAGCACGACCGATTGGGGCTGCAGGTGGTGCGGCTTGGCATCACCGAGTTGATTGTCGTGGGCAGTGAGGCCCGCCGGCTGCACATTAGCTCGATCAATGAGGGCTCATGGGACGGTGAGAGTGTCTTTTTCGCAGAGAAAGACGACGCGCTGCAGTACCTCGTTCAGACGGCGCGGCCAGATGACACCATACTGGTAAAGGCATCAAATGCTGCAGGGCTTGGGATTCTCGCTCAGCAACTTGAGGAGGCACTTGCATGATTGCGTTGCTCATTGCCGGCGCACTGGCACTCGCCTATACGTTGTTGCTCACACCACTGTTTATTCGCGGGTTTCGCCGTTTGCACTGGGGCCAATTTATTCGCGAAGACGGCCCGCAGTCGCACCACGCCAAGCGCGGCACGCCAACCATGGGTGGCCTCATCTTTATCTCTGGCGCGGTGTTGGCGTACTTCGCAGCGCGCTTGCTCACGGGTACGCAGCCGAGTGCTTCAGTGATGCTTGCCATTCTGATGACCGTTGGTCTCGGTGCGGTGGGATTCATAGATGACTTCTTGAAGACCCGAAAGCAGCAGTCGTTAGGGCTTGGCGGCTGGGCAAAGATTGCGGGCCAGGTGGCGGTCGCCGTTGCGTTTGGTCTGCTGGCGATCCAGTTTGCGAATGAGCATGGACTGACTCCCGCGAGCACTCACATTTCGCTCTTCCGTGATCTTTCGTTTGATTTCTTGTCGCTTGGTGCCGTGCTTGGTGTCATCGCTTTTTTGCTGTGGATCATTGTCATTGTCACAGCCGCTTCAAATTCGGTGAACGTGACCGACGGTCTTGACGGGTTGGCGGCGGGCGCCTCGATTCTCGTCATTGGTGCCTATGCGTTGATTTCGTTTTGGCAGTTCAGTCAGCTGTGTACGCGCCAGCTTGAGTCCGGCTGTTACGAGGTTCGTGACCCGCTTGATATGGCGGTGTTTGCGGCTGCGCTCGTGGGCGGGTTGATTGGGTTCTTGTGGTGGAATACGAATCCTGCGCATATTTATATGGGAGACACCGGATCGCTTGGCCTTGGCGGGGCAATCGCTGCGTTTGCGATTCTCACCCAGACTGAGTTGCTGCTCGTGCTGATGGGCGGACTTTTCGTGATTGAGTCGGGCTCGGTCATCGTGCAGCGTGCGTACTTCAAGGTGACGAAGGGCAAACGCATCTTTCGTATGAGCCCAATTCACCACCATTTTGAGCTGAAAGGCTGGGCTGAAACGACGGTGGTCGTGCGGTTCTGGATCATCGCGGGGCTCTTCGTGTTGGCCGCGATCGGCGCACTTTACGCAGAATGGACGTTGGCACTGTGACGCTGAGTGCTCGTGATCGTGTGCTTGCCCTCACCAGCTGGCACCATGACTGGTCGGGGTTGCGTGTCGCCGTGTTGGGACTCGGTGTCACCGGGTTCTCTGTCGCTGACACGCTCGTCGAACTCGGGTGCACGGTTCGTGTAATTTATTCCAGCGAAGACCGTGACCGTGAGCGTTTGCTTGATGTCATCGGTGCCGAGCGCAGTCTGCTCGCAACTGATGAGCTGCAGCTCGCAGACCTGCAGGCCTTCTCACCCGATCTAGTGGTGGTGTCACCCGGGTACCGCCCAGATCATATGCTGACCACCTGGGCCGAATCGGTGGGCACCGTGGTGTGGGGCGATATCGAGCTGGGTTGGCGCCTGCGCGATAAAACCACTCGCGTGGCCGATTGGATCTGCGTGACCGG
>JAAZHL010000302.1 GCA_012510755.1 Leucobacter sp. | reverse complement strand
GCTCGGTGTCCCCGCACCGTCTGCGAAGCTCACCGAACAAATTTTTACGGCCGCCGATGAGTGGATGCCCGGTGCAGATCACACCGACATTCACCGTTGGGTTGAGCATGATTCTGGAATGGAGGCATAGGCATGGCCTTTGTAGTGAACGCAGTGTGGCGGGCAAAGCCCGGTAGCGAGGCGATCGTGGCTGACGCGATTGCCAACTTGGTTGAGGCTTCACGGGCCGAACCCGGTAACCGCTATTACCAGCCCTATCAGTCGGCTGATGAGCCGGGCGTGTTTCGATTCTTCGAGGTCTATGACGATGAAGACGCATTTAAGGCGCACGGCGAGTCAGAGCACTTTCAGAAGTGGGGCTTTGGCGTGGCCATTCCTGAACTCGAAGATCGCGTACGAGAGTTTTTCGTCACACTGGACTGAGAGCCGATTGAAATGATTTGCTCGAGGCCGCCCCGCCGAAGTTGGGCGGGGCGGCCTCGTCACTCGCAGGAAGTAGAGGAACACAGGTGCAGCACACAGACCGATCAGAAGTAAGCGAAGCCAGGCAGCTTGCTCAGCATGCGCATGCCGTGATGAGCGCTGAGATTCCGGCAGATCTTGAGCGGTTGATGCGCACCCTGTTGTTCGACTACCTCACTGTTGCGGGCGGGGGAGTGACGCTGCCATCATCGCGTGCCGTGCGCCAGGCTGTCCCCGTGTCTGCGACTGCCAACCTGCAGCAACCCGCGCGAGTGTTGGGCACACACGTCTATGCCTCGATCGCCGATGCCGCGTTTGTGGCCGGCACGATTGGGCATGGGCTTGAGATGGATGACACCTTTGAGGAGGCGTCGTCTCACCCAGGCACTGTCGTGTTTCCGGCAGTGACCGCCGTCGCTTCTGCGGTCGGTGCGACCTGGGACCAGGTGATGCGCGCGGCGATCGCCGGGTATGACGTGATGTGTGCAGTAGGTGTGCAGCTTGGGGCAGCGGAATCGTATGGTCGGGGCTTTCACCCCACCGGCGTGACCGGTGCGCTCGGCGCTGCGACGGCGACCGCGTTGTTGCTCGGTCTTGACGAGCAGCAGACGACGATGGCGATCTCATTGGCTGCGAATACCACGGCAGGCTCACTCGAGTTCTTGTCTGATGGTTCGTGGACGAAGCGACTGAACGCCGGGAATGCTGCCGCGGTCGGTGTGCGGGCTGCGCTGCTTGCTCGTACCGATTTCTTGGGCCCTGAGACGGCACTTGAAGGCCGTGATGGATTCTTGACGCAGTACGGTCAAGGTGTGCGTCGCCCGCTCGTGCTCGAACTCGGGGCTGGTGCACGCGAGACCTCGATCAAGTTTTACCCGTGCTGCCGTTACATGCACGGCGTGATGGATCTGCTGAGTGAGATCTACCATGAGGTGCCAGATGCTGCTCAGCGGGTGACGAGCCTCGATGTTGCGGTGATCGAAGCTGGCGCTGCTTTGGTGGCGAACCCACCAGAGCGCAAGCTGGTGATTGCTACGCCGGTTGACGCGCAATTCAGCATGCCGTTCGGTGCGGCGCTGACCCTTACCACGGGTGAGGCGAAGGCCACACAGTTCAACGACGCCCCGGCAATCGCTGCTGACTTGGCTGAGTTGATGGCGAAGGTGCTTTGCGTGACGTCTGAGGCGCTCGAAGCGGCCTACCCCGCGCAGTGGCAGGCAGAGGTGCGTCTCACCCTCGATGACGGCAGCGTGATCGAGAAACAAGAGCAGGCCTTTGTCGGTGCGCCAAAGACTCGTGCAAGTGGTGAGAAAATCTTGTCGAAAGCACCTGATCTGGTAGGCTCTGATTCCGCTACATCGGTGTGGGAACTCACCAATAACTTGCGCGCTGGTACAGAATTTGTGACTGAGTATCTCGACGCCGCGTATGAGCGCTTTGTCGATGAGGCCGTGAGTGTATAGAGGTGTGGTGGCACGATGCTGAATGCGTTGGCAAGGAGTAACACGCGTGGCAGGCGACAACTGAGCGAAGAGGCAGCGAACTATGTTCGTGCGCTGATTGTCTCGGGTGAGTTGCTGCCCGGCTCTCGAGTGCGTGTTGAAGCAATCGCAGAGGCGCTCGGCATCTCAACCACTCCGGCTCGCGAGGCTCTGCAAGAACTCAAAGTTGAGGGGTTTCTTGAGCTGATCCCCCGGCACGGCTTTCGGGTTGCACAGCTGACTGGTAAAGATATCGAGGATCTCTTTCGAGTGCAGGCCCTCGTGGCAGGTGAATTGGTTGCGCGCGCCGCGCAACAGGCCACGCCGACGCAAATTACGGGGCTTGAAACGATCCACGAGAACTTGCAGGCTGCTGCGAAGGCTGGCGATCTCACGCGCCTTGAAGAGCTGAACCATATTTTTCACCGCGAGATCTACCGCATCAGTGACGCGCCGAAGGTGCGTTGGGTGCTCGGGCTGTTGACACGGTACGTGCCGCGCATCTACTACAGTTCTATTGAGGGCTGGCCAGAGTCAACTATTGAAGACCACGGCGCAATTCTCGACATGATCAAAGCGGCTGACCCCGAGGGCGCGCGAGCAGCCATTCACGAGCATCTTGGTCACTCGGGCTCGTTGTTGGCTGCGCACTTCAACGAGCGGCTGCAGGCCTAAGACCAGCCGAGCTCTTAAGCGCGGCAGTAGAAAAAATACAAATATATAAAATAGAAAGAGGAATGCCATGAGCAAGTCCGAACACTTCGACACCGGCCTCGAGATTCGTAAGGCTGTCGTCGGCGCTGAGTACGTCGAAAAGTCGATGTCGAACGCTGATGACTTCAACCGTGACTTTCAAGAGCTCGTCACCTCATACTGCTGGGGCGCTGTCTGGGGCCGTGATGGCCTGACCCGCCGCGAGCGCAGCATGCTCAACATCGCAATGCTCGCCGCGCTGCCCCGCCCACACGAGCTCAAACTGCACACGAAGGGTGCTCTGCGCAACGGTGTGACCACCGATGAGATTCGTGAGGTGCTGATGCAGGTGGCCATCTATGCAGGTGTACCGACCGGTGTCGAGGGCTTCCGTATTGCACGCGAGGCAATCAACGAATTCGAGGCTGAAAACAGCGCCGAATAACCTCGGGCAGAGCAACTGGTTCGTCGAGAGAGTCATAGAGGGACATAGCACGCATGGCAGATTGGGAGTCTTGGGTCGGCAAGCGCACAGTGTGTGAGGCACTCTTGTCTGCCGAGCCCGCGAATATGCTCGCAGCCACGCTGGGGCGTGAGCGAGAGTTCGAGATCGGTGACGAAATGCCGCTTGCCTATCAGTGGCTGTACTTCAATGACGTGATCTCGGCGAACCGGCTCGGCCGTGATGGGCACCCCCAAAAGGGCATTACGTTGCCCCCGATCGACCTGCCGCGGCGCATGTGGGCAGCAGGTTCGTTTGAACTGCACCGACCCCTGGTGTTTGGTTCGCACGTTGAGCGCATTTCAACCATTGAGTCGATCGTGCCCAAAGAGGGCCGCAGTGGCTCCCTCTGCTTCGTGACCATCTTGCATGAGTACGCGAACGAGGGCACCATTGCGCTGAGTGAGAAGCAGACCATCGTCTATCGTGAAGAAGCGACCGACTCGACGGCGGTGGCGCGTGTGCCCGCGCCCACCGGCGCGTCGCAGAGTGAGAAGTGGCAACTGAACGAGGTAGCGCTGTTTCGCTATTCTGCGCTCACGTTTAACGGTCACCGTATTCACTATGACGTTGACTACGCCCGAAACATCGAGGGCTACCCGGGCCTCGTGATCCACGGCCCTCTTGAAGCGACGCTGCTGTGCGAACTTATGCGCGCCAATGGCGTCGTTCCGCGCACCTTCGCCTACCAGGCCAAAAGCCCGGTGTGCTTGCCTGAGGCGTTCGTCACCAACGTGTCGTCGACTGCCGACGGGCATGAGCTATGGGTAAGCGGCGAAGACGGCGGGCTCTTGATGAGCGCGAAGGCGAGCTAACCGCAGCTGCGTTACTCGGAGT
>JAAZHL010000301.1 GCA_012510755.1 Leucobacter sp. | reverse complement strand
CGTGGGCCACTGTGCGACCCTCGCCCCCCAAGTGTCGCGGGTGATCGTGGTCGATGACGGCAGCGGCGATGCTGCTGCAGAGGTGCTACAGCAGCTCGAGCAGGCCGGGCACACGGTGCTGCGGCAGCCTGCCAACCTGGGCATCGCTGCTGCTATGAACCGGGGAATGGATGCGGCGCTCGCCGACGGCGCCGAATTCGTGGTGACGTTCGATCAGGACTCTGAGGTGCCCGAGGGCTTCATCGACGCACTGGTTGATGAGTACGATCGAGCGGTTGCTGCGGGGCTGCGGGTCGGCATGGTCGCGCCAGAGTTCTTTTCGGCGACGCCGCAGACTCGCATGGCGCAGGGCACCTTGCTCGACCTCGGGTTTCTTGAGGCATATGCCCCGATTCAATCGGGGCTGCTCATGCCTGCAACCGTGATCGAGGCGTTGGGGCCGCAGCGCGACGACTATTTCATTGACTTGGTCGACACCGAATACTACTTGCGGGTGCGGCGCATGGGGTTCGAAGCCATTTGTGTGCCCGGCCTGGTGCTGCCGCACGGATTCGGGCACCGGCTGTATGTGCATCTGTTTGGTCGCAGGCTGCGCAAGCGCAACGGCCGACCCCGCATGGTCGCAGTGTCGAGCCCCTTTCGCTATTACTACCGTGCCCGCAACCGGGTGGCGTTGAACCGCGAGTACGCGGGCCGCTCGCAGGTGCCCGAGGTGCGCGCGCTGCTGCGCCGCGACACTCTGAACGATGTGGTGCTTGACTACGGGGTTGCGCTCTGGAGCGCGCGCGGCAAGTTCGCCCTGCTCTCACTCATGATCGCTGGAGCGTGTGACGGGTTGCGCGGCAGGCTCGGCAAGATGTCGCCGAAGCTCGCGAGACGTGCTCGCCGCATCAGCTTTAAGCACCCTGTACCGCCCGAAGTGTAAGGCCTGAGGCCCTACAGTGCGCAGGCTTCGCATCAGCCCGCGCACTCACGTGCACTCACGTGCCCGCACGTGCTGGCGGGCCCGCGGAACTAGGCCAGGTATTCGGCGAGCGCCTCGCCAGCGTCGCGAGGGGTGAAGCCCGTGCGTTCGATCTTCTCGAGCGAGAGCACGCTGTTGAGCGGTCGCGGGGCCGCCTGCTTGCCGGCGAAGTACTCTGCGGTCGAGACGCCGGTGACGCGCTCTGGGTTGTGGCCCGTGAGCTCGAACACTTTCTGTGCGATTGCTGCCCACGTCATGGGCTCGCCTTCGTTCGTCAGGTTGTAGATGCCGAACTCGGGCTTCACCGTGAGCAGGTGCTCGATCCCCGCAGCAATATCGCTCGTGAAGCTGAGCCGCCCCAGCTGATCGTTGACGACGCTCGGATCGATGCCGCGTTCGGCGAGTGACGCCATGGTGCTTACAAAATTGTTACCTTCGCCAATAACCCAGCTGGTGCGCACGATGTAGTGTTGAGGCACGGTCGCGACAATGGCGTCTGCGGCCGTCTTCGTTTGGGCGTAGACCCCGAGCGGCGCGACTTGGTCGCCTTCGAGATAGGCGCCTTCTTTGCTGCCGTCGAACACGTAGTCGCTCGACACGTGCACCAGCGTGAGTCGGTTGGCGATGGCGTGGCGTGCGAGCCGTGCGACTCCGGTGACGTTCGCGTCCCAGCAGTCGACGCGCCCCTCTGCAGTTTCGGCGGCGTCGACCGCGGTGTAAGCGGCGGCGTTGATGACGGTGTCGTAGTCGCTCCACCGCACTCGGTCGAGGGTCTCTTCGTTGAAGAGATCGATGCGTGAGCGATCGGCGAAGTCTGCGTGTGGCATCGCGTATTGCAGTGCGCGCCCGAGCTGCCCGTTCGCGCCGATGACGAGCGTGCGCTTCGGTTTCATCGGGGTGACGTCTGCGAGGCGCGGGTGGCGCAGGTCTTTGTCGCTGCGTTCAGCTTCGGTGAGAGCGATGGGCCAGTCGATTGCGGCGGTCTCGTCTTCGAGGTTCAAGAAGGTGTATTCGCTTTGCGCCTCGGCGCTCCAGTGGGCGTTAACCAGGTAGACGTACGCGGTGTTGTCTTCGAGGGTTTGGTAGCTGTTGCCGACGCCGCGGGGCACAAAAATGGCGGTGTCTGGGCCGAGTTCTGCGGTGAACACCGCGCCAAAGGTTGGGCCTTCACGCAGGTCAACCCAGGCGCCGAAGATGCGGCCGGTGGCGACCGAGACATATTTGTCCCAGGGTTCGGCGTGGATGCCACGGGTCGCGCCACGCTGATCATTGAACGAGATATTGTTTTGCTCAGGGCCAAAGTCGGGCAGCCCGAGTGCGAGCATCTTCTCGCGCTGCCAGTTTTCTTTGAACCAGCCCCGGTTGTCGCCGTGCACGGGCAGGTCGATGAGCAGCAGCCCGGGAATCGTTGTCTCGCGCACCGCGAGTGCCCCAGCCGACACGGTTACTGCCCCTGCTGCTTGTACTTGGCCTCGGTTGCGGCTTTTTGTGGCCGCCACCACTGCTCGTTGTCTCGGTACCAGTCGATCGTTGCCTGCAGGCCCGCCTCAAAGTCTGAGAACGCGGGGCGCCAACCGAGCTCGTCGCGCAGCTTCGAGGGGTCAATGGCATAGCGCAGGTCGTGGCCCGGGCGGTCGATGACATGATCGTAGGCGTCGGCCGGCTGACCCATGCGGGTCAGAATCATCTCGAGCACGGCCTTGTTGTTCTTCTCGCCGTCGGCGCCGATCAGGTAGGTTTCGCCGATGCGGCCAGCCTCGACGATGCGCAGCACGGCAGAGGAGTGGTCGTCGGCGTGGATCCAGTCACGCACATTGAGGCCCTCGCCATAGAGCCTCGGGCGGTCGCCCACCAAAATATTGGTGATCTGTCGCGGAATGAACTTCTCGACGTGCTGGCGCGGCCCATAGTTGTTTGAACAGTTCGAGAGCGTGGCTTGCACGCCGAATGACCGCACCCAGGCGCGCACCAGCATGTCGCTGCCGGCCTTGGTCGATGAGTAGGGCGACGAGGGCGCATATGCCGTGAACTCGGTGAACCGGTTCGGGTCGTCGAGCTCGAGGTCGCCGTAGACCTCATCGGTTGAGATGTGGTGAAAGCGCTTCTCGTGGCGCCGCACAGCTTCGAGCAGCGTGTACGTGCCGATGATGTTGGTGTCGAGAAAGGGGCGTGGATCGTGCAGCGAGTTGTCGTTGTGCGACTCTGCGGCATAGTGCACCACGATGTCGGCGTCGGCCACCAGCTGGTCGACGAGTGGCGCGTCGCAGATGTCGCCGCGCACGACCGTCACCCGGTTCTTGGGTAGGCCTTCGAGCGACGCCTCATTGCCGGCGTAGGTGAACTTGTCGAGCACGGTCACCACGTCGTCGGTGTTGGCCATGAGATAGTGCACAAAGTTCGAGCCGATAAAGCCGGCGCCGCCGGTTACGAGCATCTTGCGAGCCACGAAGGTCCTCCTGTGTGTTGTCGCGTTTGGGCGACAGAAATCAACTGTTTCAACCCTACCCGGGGCAGGTGGCGAGCGTGCTCAGGGTGCCGGCCGTGATTCAGGCGGCGGTGCGGATCGAGCCCCTATGAGCTCTCGAGCAGGCGGGGCGCCGGGCCCTCGAGGCGGGCCACCGAGACTTGCAAACGAACGACGTTCTCTTGCACGACTCTGAGGTCGGCGCGCACCTCAGCAATGGCCTGATGCACTTGGTCGAACTGTTTGTTAACTTGTTCGAACTGTTTGTTAACTTGGTCG
>JAAZHL010000300.1 GCA_012510755.1 Leucobacter sp. | reverse complement strand
GATCCACTGTGTCAGAAAGACTGACAGGTAGCCGAGCTGGTCGTGCCACAGCAGTTCGGTAATGACACCGGCGACTCCCAAAAACACGAGAATGAGTGCAACCACCAGCACCACGGTCACTGTGATGGGCGAAACCCGGCGGCGACCGGTGGGTTGCGGGGCAGTTGTCTGATCAGTCACGTCGAAACTCTCTTGTCGAAGGGCGGTTCTGGCGTAACTACCAGCCTAGCTTTGCGGTCATCGAAAAGTCTGAGTCCGAGACATAAAATCAGGCCGGGGCGACACTGTTCGCAGTGAGCGCAACACGACCCGGCGCATTCGTCAATTCTCACGGCAGTTTCAAACTCATGTGCCGTACCGTTAAGGCATGAGCGATTCGAAGGACTTCGACGGCGAGCCGGGCGACGACGCACTGAGCGAGCTTCAGCGCATGCTGAATGACATGCTCTCGGGCAAAAACGTTGACGGACAGTTCGACCCTGCTGCCTTCGCGAAAGTCGCTGGTCTGCCGGGCGACCCGTCGGCGTTGCAGGGGCTTTTTGCAACCCTGCAGCAGGCATTCACGAATCCGAGCGCAGAAATTGACTGGTCAATCGCACGTCGGGCGGCGCTCGAGGCGGCCACGAGCGACGGTTCACACGCCGGCCCTGAGCCGAGCCTGCGCGCGTTTTCTGTGGCGACACTGTGGCTCGACGAGTCCACCGAGATCGGGGCAACATCAGATGCGCCCCGGGCGATCTCGCGAGTTGAATGGGTGCAGCAAACAATTGATACGTGGATCAGCCTGGCCGAACCCGTGGCTGAATCTATCGCGAACGCGCTCACCGATGCGCTTGAAAACCAACTGCCCGAAGAGATGAAGGGTGCGCTCGGCGGTATCGGACCGGTGCTGCGCAGCGTCGGCGGTGCACTGTTTGCGACGCAGCTCGGCCAGATTATCGGCAAGCTTTCACAAGAGGTTGCTGCGGGCGGTGACGTAGGCATTCCGCTCTTTGAGGGTCCCGGTCGCGAGGGTGGGGTGCTGATCCCTGACGGCGTGTTGGCGTTCGCTGATGGCCTTGATCAAGAAGTTGAAGCGGTCACGCTCTATCTCGCGGTCCGCGAGCTCGCGCACGCACGACTGTTTCGTCACGCCCGATGGCTGCGTTTGCACTTGGTCTCAGCGGTCGGCGACTACGCCCGTGGCATGCAAATTAACACTTTTCAGATCGAAGAGATCGCCCGCGACCTCGATCCGTCTGATACCGAGGCACTTGGACAGTTGGTCTCAAGCGGTGCACTGATTCCGCCGAAGACACCGGCGCAGCAGGCTGCGCACGAGCGACTTGAGACAATGCTCGCGTTGATCGATGGTTGGGTAGACGTCGTCACCGAGTCGGCAGTGTCAAGGTTGCCCGGCGCAGATGCCATCGCTGAGATGGTTCGTCGACGTCGGGCTGCTGGCGGCCCCGCAGAACACGCGTTCAGCACGCTCGTTGGGCTCGAGTTGCGGCCTCGCCGCATGCGCGAAGCCGCGGCAGCGTGGCGTCTGGTTGCCGAGCGCGGCGGGGTGAGCCGCCGTGATCAGTTGTGGGCCCACCCTGATCTGTTGCCGACGAGCGAAGAACTCGACCACCCAGCCCGCTTGCTCGAGAGGCTGGGGCTTGCCGGCGAGACTCCGGTGTCTGCCCCGACAGATGATCTCGATCGGGCGCTCGCAGACTTGCTCGAAGGCAGGCTACCGACGCTGGACGACGAGCAGCCAGAAGCCGAGGGCGATCAGCCCCACTAGCACCGCACGTCTCACGTCTTGTCGCCCACAGGGGGCGCCACCGTGCTCGCGCATCGAGGTGCTGTGAATAACCTCATCGGCGCACGCCTGGCAGGTAACGATAGTCAGTATGCGTGCTGATCTCATACGTTTGAACCCAGAGTTTCCCATGTGCTGGGAGACTCCCGAGGTGCTGCGATTTGGGTTCGACCGTGCAGAGCTTCGGCTCATTGCCCCATCTGTCGCTGAGCAACGCTTCATCCACCTACTCAAAGACGGCATCGATGCACTCTCGCTGCAGCACTCGGCCGCCCTCGCTGGCCTCACCGAGTTCGAGAGCCACAACTTGCTCAAGCGCCTGTCACCCGTGCTCACCCCTCGTCATCAAGTGACACCGCCAAAAGCGTCAATTGCTGTTCTCGGCCAGGGGGTGCTCGCAGATGCTGTGCAGCGCGCGGCAGTACAGGGCGGACTCACCCTGAGCGATCCTGAGCACGCGTCTTTCGCAGTCATTATCGAACATTTTCTTTCACCAGCTGCGCGCGCACACGTGCTCTTGATCAATGAAGTCGCCCATCTGCCGATTCTGCTCAGCGATCGCAGCGTCAGCGTCGGTCCGCTCGTCATGCCGGGCACGTCACCGTGTTTAAGCTGCATCGAGCTTGATCGACTAGACGATCGGCCATTGGGTGCAGTGCTGGCGGCCCAACTCAGTACGACAGTTATTCCGTTCGCGAGCAAGGCGACTCTCGGCGTTCTCGCTGCACTTGCGCTCAATGAGTGTGAAAACTGGCGGGCAGGCACTCCCTCGCTGGCAGCAACCCGTCTGCGTTTTGACTTACAGGGTGGGCGCCTCAGCCCGTTCATGACTGTGCAGACAATCGCAGCCCATCCACGGTGCGGCTGCACGGCGCTTGAGAAGCACGAGCAACTCGCCGCATAACCGCACTTCCGCATAACCGCACTTCCGCACAACCATGCGAGCAGACCACCGGTCACCTCGTGAAGCGCAGCCCCGCCTCTGCCAGAAAACGTGACGGCGTTCTCGCGGTGCGTGCCGAACCAGCAGTGCCAGAGATACGCAGCACATCGCGCGCCCGCGTGATCGCCACGTAGGCGAGCCTGCGTTCTTCGTCGATTGCTTGGGAATCTTTCGCATAGGCACTCGGCATGAGCCCCTCACTCATACCGATGAGATGCACCAAGCTCCATTCCAGCCCCTTCGCGGCATGCACCGCGCTGAGCGTCACCGCATCGATCGTCGGCTCATGATGGGTGCGAGAGCGCACGAGCAACTCGTCACTGAACATTTTGATCGTCGTTGCAGCGGGCAGTTCATCGACCAGAGCCAAGATCGCATTCAAGGACTCCCATTTCTCGCGTGCCGCACCACCCTGTGGTGGACTCGTCGTCCAACCCACCGCACGCAGCACGTCGCTCACGACTTGAAACAGGGGTCGTGGATCGTGAACTTTTGTCTGCCCTTGCAGCAGCAGTACCGCCTGACGCACCTCGGCTCGATCAAAAAATCGTTGCGCACCGTGCACCTTCACCTGCACGCCAACCTGTTGCAGCGCAGATTCAATGTTCGCCGACTGGGCGTTGGCACGATAGAGCACTGCGATATCGCTGGTGGGCATACCGGCATCGATGCTCGCACGAATTGATGCGGCCACCGCCTGAGCTTCTTCATGCTCAGTGTCGAACCACTCGGCGCTCACTGCACTGTGCGCTGCAGAGTCGCGTGCAGAGGCACCTACAGCGGCGCCTGCCTGCCCCTGGCGCTGCGCTCGCAACGTCAGTGATCCTGGCTGGTCACGCATCAGTGTGTTTGCCGCCCGCACAATGCGCTCATCTGACCGGTAGTTGCGCTCGAGACGAAACTCGTTGGCGCCCTGATGCTCGAGCCCAAATCGCAACAAGTACGAACTTGTCGCCCCCGCGAAGCTATAGATCGTTTGGCTTGCGTCACCGACCACGCATAAGTCGTCACGTTCTCCAAGCCACACCCGCAGCAGCGCATGTTGCAAAGGCGAAACGTCTTGGTACTCGTCGACCGTGAAGAACCGGTATTGCTCGCGCACCTGCATGGCAGCGCGAGGCTCGCTCTCAAGCATGCCAGTGGCAAGAATCAGCACATCTTCAAAATCAATCTGTCGCCGTTCGTCGAGCAACTGCGTGTAACGCTCATGAATCGCAATCAATTGCTCTGGAGTCACCCCCGAGGGTGCGAGCCGGGGTTGGTCATTCGAGGTAAACAGCCCCGCATAAGTTTCCACACTGAGCATCGACACCTTGCGCCATTCAATCTCGGCTGCAATATCACGCAACGTTTCTGCAGGCAGACGCAAGTTCAACGATTCGACGGCCTGCGAAATGACGGGCACCTTGCCACCAATGACTTTTGGAGCGGTGCCACCAATCAATTGCGGCCAAAAGAATCCCAGCTGCGCGAGCGCCGCACCGTGAAAGGTCTGGGCGCGCACACCTTCTGCCCCAAGGTGTCGCAACCGTGCCTGCAATTCTGCGGCAGCCTTTCGCGTAAAGGTGACGGCAAGTACCCGCCCAGGCGCATACACGCCGGTGCGCACTCCGTGTGCAATTCGGTGTGTCAGCGTGCGTGTCTTCCCCGTACCGGCACCCGCGAGCACACAGACCGGACCCCGCAAGCATTCAGCTATTTGACGCTGTTCGGGGTCAAGCCCAGCAAGCAGGTCATCGACCACTGTCGCCCTCGTCGACCCACTTGTCGATGAGCCAGCGCGCGATCGACAACTTCCCGGGAAGCAGCAGACCTGGCACTGGTCGTACGAGTTCGTCCCGAGTGAACCAGCGCAGTTCTGAAATCTCAGAGGTGTCGGGAATCAGGTCTGCGGGGTCAGCCCCAGGGCTCAAGCTGGCGCGAAATCCAAGCATGAGCGACCGCGGAAATGGCCACGGCTGAGAAGCAACATATCGCACGTTGCCCACTTCAACGCCAGCTTCTTCTCTGACCTCTCGCACGACCGCTTGTTCCGCGCTCTCGCCTGCCTCAACGAAACCAGCGAGCAGCGAAAAGCGACCGCTCTCCCACAACACATTCGAGCCAAGCAGCACTTTGTTATCGTGTTCGATAAGCATGATCACCGCGGGGTCAGTGCGAGGAAAGTGCTCTCCCCCGCGCTCGTCCAGTCGAGCCCACCCGCCTTGCGCTGGGGTGGTTGCGCCACCATCACGCGGCGAAAAGGGCATGGTGCGATGCCAGTTTGTCAGCGCAAGCGCAACCATCATCAGTTCGCGATGCGGCGCGATAAGCCGCTCGCCAGTCATGAACGGGTGCACCCACCCCCCTGCGGGCTCAGTGAGTCGGCCCGAGTCATAGGTGTCTTCTGATTCACTTTCGGCGACCGCAAACACCGCGGTGCCAGCGTGCCGCCCAAGATAGAGGTGCGCAGACTGTCGCTCGCCGATCACTGGTATGAGATCGAGCCGCATCACGCCATCAGTTGACTCTTGCAGCGGCACCTTAACGTCGCGTATGCGCAGCAACAGTGAGCCTTGCTCACGCCAGGCCGCGTCGAGCGCGTCTTCACTAAACCGAGTGCCGGCATCACGATCAACGAGTTCTGCAGATAGTAGCTGCCTGGCTTGGCCTGTCATTCGTTCTCCGCTCTGCGCAAGTTCTCCATTGCCTGCCTCTGCGCGTGGCGAATACCAGTTCACCGTCGGTCTGCCTACGCTGAATGGTATGGCCAGCACTCCCTTTACTCTAGCCGCCCTCGCCACCTCGGCCGTGCCACAGCTCGAGGTGTTCGGTGTGAGGCCCCACACGTCGTTCAGCGGGGGCGAATTCACCTCGGCGGTGCTCGCGACCAATCGTGGCGAAGTCATCATTCGCATCCCAACGACATCAGCAGCAGAGGTACGACAGTCGGGCGAATTATTGGGACTTGCTGCGCTCACTGACGGCGTTCGTGAGAAGCTGCCGTTTGAGGTCCCTGTGACCCTCGGCATTACCCGAGCCGGCGATAGCCGCGCAGTGGCGAGCACCTTTTTGGGTGGGCAGCCAGCAAGCCTCGCCGAGTTTGAATCGAGCCCGTCGTTGCTGAAAAGCGCAGCCACCGTGCTCGCCGCAATTCACTCGCTGCCAACGGCAGTTGTTCGGCAAGCAGGTTTGACGGCGCGCGACGCCGAAGAGGTTCGTATGGCAGCGGCTCGGCTCATTCGGCGTGCGGCGCAGTCAGGTCTGTTGCCCTCGACGGTTGAAGCCCGCTGGCAGCAGGCGATCGATGCCGACGTGCTGTGGAGTTTCGAGCCAACGGTCATTCACGGTTCCATCGACGCCGAGTCGCTCTTGTGCGAGACAGACGAAGTGGTTGGTGTGCTGGGCTGGAGCGAATGTTCACTCGGTGACCCCGCGACCGATCTTTCGTGGTTGTTCGCATCTTCGGCGGAGGCAGCCGAGGCTGCCCGCGCGCAGTACTCCAATCTGAGAGATATTGCTGGCATACAAGAGATGCGCGCCCGTGCAAAGTTTTATCATGAGCTCGACGTCGCGAAGTGGCTATTGCACGGTGTTGATTCGCACGATCAAGCGGTGATCGATGACGCGGTAAGCATGCTCGACCATCTTGTTGACCGCATCAGCAGCGCCGCTCCGCATGCGCAAGAGCGCCCCGCGCTTTCTGATCTCGAGGTTGAGCAGTTGCTTGATCGAACGCCTGTGATTGAGGGTGATTTGCGATCTGAGACCGCCGAGTTTGAAGCACTTGACGAGGATCGCGTCTTCGAAGTTGACGGTGATTTCTCAGACCCCGCAGATCTCACAGGTGAGAAGTCAACCGACAAAAACTCAAGCGATACGAACTCAACCGAGTGACGCTCGGGCGGCCAGCCAGAGCCGTTCGAGTTCTTCAAGACTGTGCTGGTTCTGCCCGCGCAGCTCGAGACCAGCTGCGACATAGAACAGCGTGACTTCAATATTCTCGATGGGGACGCCTGACCACGCCGCGTAGGCCTGCCGGTAGAGGTCGAGCTGCAGAAATCGTGTCGCCCGCTCGTCATCTGTTTTTGGCGGCACCCCCGACTTCCAATCGACTATCTCGTAGCGGGCGTCTTCACCATCACCGTATTGGTAAATGGCGTCGAGCTTACACACCAGGGTGCTGCCTGCGAATGGAATCGTGAGTTCAAGCTCTACCGCCAGCGGCTGCAGGTCGGCCCACCGAGATTGTTCGAATTGATCGATCAGTGCGCTCAGTTCTTCTTTCGGCTCGCGTTCTGGAGTGTGCTGCTGTGCCTGGCCCAGCTGTGGGTCGTCGCGTTCGTCTCTATCGCTGCCGAAGTTGCTGCCAGAGTCGCTGTCAAAGTCACTGGCGCTGCTCAGACCGCCGAGCATGATCGAGCTGCCTACTGCTGTGCTCGCTCGCCGTTCGACCCACTCATGAAACAGGTTGCCTGTGCGCGTGCGCCGGTAGGGCCGCATCGGCATGGGACGCAGTCGACGGCGTTCACTTTGCTCGGAGTCTTCGATGAATTCATGCAGTGTCGATGCGGTGAGCCGCTCGGCCGCGGGTGCTGCAGCGCTGCCACTCCCCTCAGCTTCGCGTTCAGCAAGCAGCACCTGTGCGAGCTCGAACAGGGGTTGGTCAGACGCCCGCTGCTCATCTGGGTCTTGCGCCGTCTGGCTGGCAACCTGGGTATCCGTGGCACTGCTCGCACTCTCGTGATCGATAGTTGTCGGCGTGCCACCGCTTGCATCGGTCTCGATATCTGCAGGGTCGCCGCCATGCTGCATTTTCTCTCGCACCAGGTCTGCCGCAGCACGCACCGATGCGGCGCGAGTTCCGAGGGGGTCTGGGGGCCAGCTCAGGGTGCGCCCGTCACTCTCGCTGGGATCAGTCTCGTAAGCACTCGCTGCAGGGAGTTCGTCGATCAGCCCCGCTGCCTGGAGTTCCCGCAAAAAGGGTGATGGTCTGCGCGCAGTGGTTTGGCCTCCCCAGAACGAGCAGGTCAGCAAGAGCTTTGAGGCTACTCGGGTGAGTGCCACATAGGCGAGGCGCCGTTCTTCTTCGTCGTGTTTGTCACGCAGTTGCTGCTTATACACCTCAATTGCAGCTAGCGCCTCCTTCTGCGTGTCTGCCTCGGAGAGTTCGAGCCGTGGCCGTGCGGCAGCATCGCCACGCAGTTCGTCAGGAAGCTCGGCTGGCCGAAGCCAACCGGCGCCTTCACGTGCGTTGGTGGGAAATTCACCCTCAACAAGCCTAGGTATGGCAACCAAGTCCCACTCGAGGCCTTTTGCGCCGTGCACGGTGATGAGTTGCACGGTGCCCGGTTCAGGCGCCGGCACATGTTCTGCTGCCTCATCATCTTCGGTCGCAAGCTCGATCCAGTCGAGCAAGGAGGCCAGTGTGCCAGTCTCATCGTTGGCAAGAAAACCTTCTGCAAGCTCTGAGAATGCTTCAAGATTGGCCCTGGCCCCCGCAGCACCCTCATAGTTCGTATGGGTCAACGCATCAAGCTCGATATCAAGGTTCAAGGCATAGCTGGCCGACCGTATGAGGCCTAAGAGATCACCACCCACTTCGTATCTCAAGCCGCGCAACATTTGGCCTGCCTCGTGCAGCCGAAGCTTGCCGACCTCACTGATTCGGCGCAGCGCAGCGTGGTCAAGTGATTTCAACGCGGCAATCTCATCGAGCGCATCAAGCAGCGTGAACTGCCTGTCTGGATCGGGCAGCAACTGCGCAGCCGAGGGTATGTCGTGTGAGATGCGCTGCTTTTCGTGGTCGCGTTCGGCGAACCAGCGAGCGCTTTCTGCGAAGCCCCGCAGATCGCTGACACCGAGTCGAAAGCGAGGCCCAGCCAGCAGCCGCACAAGCTCTGAATTCGCATCAGCACGCCACACACACCTCAGCAGGCACACCAGATCGGTGACCTCTGGGGTGGTGAGTAGACCCCCGAACCCAACGATGCGGTTTGGCACCCCTGCTGCCCACAGCGCCGCCGAGAGAGCTGCCATGTGTGTTCGCGTTCTCACGACCACTGCAGCGGTGGGAAGCGTCTGATTCAGTGCGAAAAATTCGAGGCGGGCCTCACGCATCCACTCGGCAAGGGCTGCGAACTCTTCATCGATGGTCTCACACACGAGAGCCTTGAGCGCTAACGCACCCTCGGGCTCATCTTCTTTGAGGTAGCTCGCTCTCGACTGCAATGATTTCACGGCAAGCCCAGCGGCTTCTTTCTTAAGTTTTACCGTGAGGGGCTCGCTCACCGCATTCGCCGCATCGAGCACCACCGTGGGGTTTCGCCAGCTCACCGAAAGCGTCAACGTCTTCGCAGCGGCAGTGGGGCTCTTCGGGTCGCGAAAATCACTGTGGAACGTGCGCAAATTGCTCGCCGAAGCCCCGCGAAACCCATAAATTGATTGGTGTGGATCACCCACAGCCATCACTGAGTTGCCGGCAAAGATCATTGACAGCAGCGTTGTCTGCGCAACTGACGTGTCTTGCACTTCGTCGAGCAGCACTATTGGAGTTCTTGTGCGCAGGGTGTGCACTGCTGTCGGTGAACGGCGCAGGGTTTCTACCGCTAATGCGAGCTGATCTGAGAACTCGACCAACCCCCGTTCTCGTTTGACCGCAGCGAATTCTTTCGCAAGGCTGACCGCGAGCTGCGTCGATTGCATGTTCTCGAGCAGTGTCTCAATCGGCGCATAGAGACCATGCTCACGCTTCTCGTTGTATGGCAGTGTCGCGAGCCGATCGAGTGATTGCGAGGCTCGAATGACCTCGTCAAACGTTGTGAGATGATCAGAAACGGCGTGATCAATCTTGATCACGCGTTGCACGGTGGTGGCAAGTGAGACTTCTGAGGTGCTCAGCCTGTCGTCAGTACTTTCGAGCACGATGCGGCGGGCGATTCGCCAGGCGGTTGCCTGATCGATCACAGCAGAACCGGGCACGAGCCCGGCAAGAGCACCAAATTCTTGCACCACCCCAGACGCAAATGCGTTGTAGGTGCTGACCTCGGGCAGGTCGATGCCCTCGTGCATCAATTCTTCAAGCTTTGCTGCGCGCTCACGCTCAGCAGCCGTCAGTGAACGCTGCACCTCTGGCAGCGCGAGCCGTTCTGAGAAGCCACGTAACCTGAGGTTGATGCGTTCGCCCAATTCTGCGGCGGCCTTGCGGGTGAAGGTCAAACCGAGCACTTCTGATGGGCTTGCGAGACCGTTGGCGACCAGCCACACCACCCGGTTTGCCATCGTTTCTGTCTTGCCGCTGCCGGCCCCAGCGATGACGAGCACACAACCGTGGAGTGGCTGCTCAATCACTTCTGCTTGCTCGGGCGTCGGCCATTTCACTTTGTCAGGCGATTCGGCAATCAGCTCGGCAATTCTTGCGGCCGAAAAGACTGGCACTGTGTTCGACGAGGTGGCGGTCATGCGTGGCTCACCGCCGGAATAATGTGCAGTTGACATGCTCTTCCCTGTACATTGACGTTTTCGCAGTGGTGTTCGACGAACGCAGTGAAACTCCCGGCGGCCATGACTTGAGCGACCGTGGCCACACGTTGCTCAAACTCAGCTTGGGCTTGCTCGGTCAGCCCGTCTTGCGCGAACTCGGTGAAGTGCTCGTTCTGTTTGAGTTGTGTCTTGGTGAGCGTACCGGGGTGCACGTAGATGAGCTTGGCAGAGACCTGGTCACCTGTTACCGCTTGGCCATCGCTATCAACGAATGCGCCCTTCAGCACACCCAGTTGATAGGCCTGGAGTTGGGCATGCTGTGCGAGTTCTTTGGCTGATGGCTTGGTCTTGCCAGTTTTCAGGTCAACCACGGTGATGTGCCGGTCACCCTCTGCGGTGTGGCTGAGCTCAAGCCGGTCAGCGAAACCCCTCAGCAAGGCAGCCTCGATCTCAACTTGAAACTCGGCTTCGGAGGCTACGAGCGTGCTCGATGAGTGCGCGAACTGCCGCATATAGTCGGCGACCGCGTTGGCCATAGCTTTGGCGTCAGCGAGCGCCCGCTGTTCTTGCCACTCTGCGTCGAATTGCAGCCCAGACCATCTGGCAGTGACACTCTCGAATATTCGCTCTGCGGTGATCGGCGGTTCAACGGTTTCAAGCGCATGGTGTATTAGGGTGCCGAGACCCGCACGGTAGTCAGTGGTGCCAGCGCCGAGCTTCATGATGAACCAGTTCAGTGGGCATTGTTCTGCTCGCTCGAGCTGCGATGGGCTCACCGACACTTTTGCCTCAGGCTGTGCAGCGAAGTCAACCAGCGGCGCCTCGGTGCTCGGCGGCATCACACCGTACCAGTCGTCGGGGTCTGCGCCCGGTACACCTGCCCGGGCGAGCAGCACCAGTGTGTGCAGCGCGTCGAGGTCTGCTGGGTCGCGCACGAGTCGACGTCTCGCTTCGGCAGTCGCACCACGTAGGGTGAAACGGCTGCTTGGTAACGGCTGAGATACGAGGTAGTCGCGCCCTAATGAGAAGAATGCGCTGGGCTGTTGGTCTTCGTTGGCGATCGCCACGACCAGCAGCTCGCTGCGTGCACGCGAGACGGCGTGCGCAAAGAGGCGAAGTTCGTCGTGCAGCGTGTCACGCCGGCTAGGCAACGTTGCCGCCTCGCCGCGCAGCCACCGTTCAAGCGCGGTCACACCGAGTAGTGAGCCACGCGTACGCAAATTCGGCCAAATTGACTCCTGCAGACCAAGCACACACACGAGATCAAACTCTCGCCCAATCATTGACTGAGCTGTACCCACGGTCACTACATCACGTTCACTGCGGTGCGCAAGGGTGTCTTGCGGCACCGCACTGCCGAGCAGTTCGTCAAGCAGTTCAGCAATCGGCCGATCACTGTCTTGTTCTTCATGACGCTGTAACGCGAAAAACAAACCGAGCACGGCATCGAGTGCGCGGTGCGCCTCATCGGCCTTCGCGCCTTTACTATCGAGAGCCTGTGTTTGCAGTTGCTCTGCGAGACCACTGCCCTGCCACAGTTGCCAGAGCACTTCTCGAGGTGTTGCGCCGGCTGCATGTTCGGCACTGCCCGCTGCCGCGAGTCGGCCGAGGTCTCTCAGCCGCCGGGCAGCCCACATGTCGACAATCGGCTGGCTGCCTGCGTACTCAAACGCTTCGCAGACCAGCCCGTCGGTGGCTTCAACAGGTCGTTCAGCTGCAGCCGCCAGCCTAAGTTCGCGCAGACGCAGTGCACCACGCAGCCGTCGCATGGCGATCGGGTCGACACCGCCGATATGGCCACCCAAGAGGTCATTATTCTCTCTTGGCTGCAGGGGGTCTATGGCGAGCGCATGCTGCAACAGTCTCACGAGTTCGCGTACCAGTTGGTGTTCGCGAAGCACGATTCCACCCGCAGCGATGTCTGTGGGAACCTGGTTGGCGGCGAGCAGCCGCGCTACACGAGTCGCTTCGCCCCGGGTACGGCAGACCACCGCCATGCGGCGCCATGCCAGGCGAGCTTCGCCAGTCACCCCGAGATGCCGCTTTCGCAGCCGATGGGCAATGACACCCAGCTGTTCTGCCGAGCTCGTGGCCCGCACAAACTGCACCAGCGAGCTTTCAAACTTGTTCTCGGCGGCAACGGCCCGCCGCTGTTGCCCCGCGCCCGCAGCACCAATTCGCCCGGTGAGCGACTGCACGAGTGTACGCAGCCGTGCATCTTGACGGTGTACTTGTTCAAGCACCACCACTTGCTCTGGTGGCTCATTTTGCCGGAACTTCACGCCACGTCGTTGCAGCTGTTGGTGCAGGCCGGCCAGTGCTTGCACACGTTCACCCTGAAATGCGCTCGTAGCGATGTCGGGGTCACCGAAAACCCAGATCTTGGTGCCCCGCTGCGCAAGAGCTGCCAGCAGTGCCAGCGCCCCCTCACCAAGTTCACCCGCATCATCAACGAGCACCAGCTGTGGCACTCGAATCTCAAGATCGTGTTTTACCACTTCGCTTGCGGCGCGCAGCAACGAGCTTGCGCTGAGTTCTTGCGGGTGTGCGTGCAGGCAGGTCTCTCGAATCCGGCCGAACAGTTCACTGGCCGCTAACCAGATTGACTGCAGGTCTGCCGACGGTGCGCCGGGTGACGTGTGCGACTCATACGTACGCAGCATCGCGGTCAGTTCGGCCGGTGTCAGGCCAAAGTCATCGATCACACGCCCAAGTTCACGCAGTTCGCTGCGAAAAGATTGGCTGCGCAAGACCTCAGGCACGAATGGAAGCGGGTGTTCGAGTGTGAGCCGCCCTTCGAGCAACTCTTCAACCGCGAGGCTTGCTGCTTCGTCTTGTGCTGTGCCAGTGAGCAACCGCACCGCCTGCTCGCCGCGCAACGCTGCAGCACGCTGCAAAATAGAAAAGGCGGTCGACCCAGCCGTTCGTACCGGCGTGCCACCAATTGCACGGGCGATCCTTCGTTCAACCTGCTGCCGCAAGGAGTGAGCCACCAGCCGATTTCTCGCCATGACGAGCACACTCTCGTCGCCCCACCCGGGGCGCTCGGTGAGCATCGCAAACATCTCGACGAGCATGAGCGTTTTACCGCTGCCCGGGGCCCCAAGCACCCGAGCATGCCGTGTCGGGTCGAGCTGCAACACGTGCAGCTGAGATGGGTCAAACGTCTTCATGTCTTTAGCGTATGGGGCACCGGTGACATTCTCGATTCGTCACCGGCGCGATCCAGCTCGTGCAGCACCCTGGCGCACTGCGCTGTGGGCGAAACTGCCGCCAGAACTCGGCAGTGAGGTGCCTCCGACCAATAGACTCGAATGACAAGATGTCAGCACCGCGCGGCATCGCACCACTCGTCGCCTGCAGGAGGAACCGTGGACGTTCGCATCGGCATCAAGCAATCAGCCCGTGAGCTCGCGTTCGAGACCAACGACAGCGCCGAAGAGCTTCGTGCTCTGATCGAGCAAACTGTTGCCGGTGACGGCACCCTGCTCACCCTGACCGATATCAAGGGGCGACAGTTTCTGATCGACACCGACTCGATTGCCTACATTGAGCTTGGCGCTGAAGTCGGCCGCAAGGTCGGGTTCGTCAGCTAGCCAAGCACCACGTCAGCTAGCCAAGCACCACGTCAGCGCTTCACCCAAGCACCCGGTACAGCTGGGCAGCTGCGTCGATGACCGACGGGTGTGTGGTGCTGAGCGGTTCAAGACCGGCAAGTCGCAAGCCAGGTGGCGGCGCGGCGTCAGCACCCCAAAGCAGCACGGAGTTCTGCGAAGGCAGCTGTGACGACCACCAGGTGATGCCAGAGAACCGGTCACCTGCGTGCCGATAGATGCGTCTGGCGATCTCTTGCGTGGTTGTGAGGTCTTGCACCACCACCTGACTGGGCGTGATGTCAAACTCTAACAGCACAGCCGCATCATCAAGATCGAGCAACGGCTTCTGCGGCTCAAACTCGAACACGGCCAGTGCCCGCGTGTGCCCGTGCGGGGTCAGAAATACTTCGGGCACCCACCGCTGCTTGTTATAGAAGCTCTCGGCGATTGCCCCCACTTGACTGCGCGAAAAGTACCATGAATCGTAGAGGTCTGCGTTGTCCCATCTGCCGTGCAGTTGTGGTCGTGGCAGGTAGCTCCAGTGCCCGGGTTTCGCACGACGTGCGCCAGGTACTCGCGGAAAACAGCGGTACAGCTCGATCACGCTACGCGTATGCGCCTTCGTCTTCAGCGTCGAGCGCGGCTACGACCTCAGCGATGCGCCCGAGCCTGATGCAGGTTCGGGGTGTCGCACCGCGCAAGAACTGGTTTGGTGAGTCAAGCCAGATCGGCACGACTTTCTCGTGCATCACTGACTCAGCGCGGGCAACAATGTAGGCGAAGTCCATAATCGCCCGTGCTGATTCTGCTGAGGGAACTTGCACTCCCTGTCGCCACCGCGTGACCTGCGATGGTCGCACGCCGATGAGTTCTGCGAGCAACGCACCGTTGCCTGCCGCTTCAAGCAGCATGCGAAACCCCTCGCCAAAGGCAGGGCGATCATGCATCGGTGTGGCAGTGCTCATGCAACCAGTCTACGCG
>JAAZHL010000299.1 GCA_012510755.1 Leucobacter sp. | reverse complement strand
GGTCGACACAGAGCGTGGCACCAGCGTTTGCCTGGAAGCCGTTATCTGCGAACGGGCCCGAGAGTGGCTCAATGAGACCGATTTGCACGGGAGCTTCGCCTGAGCCGTTGTCGGTCGAGCCCGAATCGCCGCTGCTGCTGCAGCCTGCGAGCACGAGGCCAGCTGCCACAACGCCGCCGACGCCTGCGAGGGCGCGTCGGGTCCAGGCAACATCTTTGTTCCAGTCCTTGATCATGATTTCCTTTTTCTTTCGTTGGGGTTAGGGATACGTGGTTACGCAGTAGCGTTATGGCGTGCTGCGGTGACCGAGGTAGGCGTCTTTCACTCGGTCAGAGTTCAACACCTCATCAACGGGGCCAGTTGCGATCATCTGACCCTTCTCAAACACCACCAGCGTCGATGCCAGCTGACGCAACGCGCGAAGCACGTGTTCAACAAGCACTAGGCGAATGCCCGACTTATCAAGATCACGCAAAATCTGCACCATGTCTTGAATCTCGGTGTCGCTCAGGCCTTCGAAGACCTCGTCGAGCAAGAGCAGCTTCGGCTGCGTGGCAATGCCGCGGGCGACCTCGATCTTTTTGCGCACAGCCAGCGGCAGCGCACCGGTCAGCAACTCTGCCTGATTCGCGATGCCGAGGCGCTCGAGAATTTCGTCAGTACGAGCGTCTGCCTCGGCATTGCTCAACCGGTGATTTGCGGTCACCGCCACCATGATGTTCTCGCGCACCGTCATCTCGGTAAAAGGGCGCGGAATCTGGAAGGTGCGGGCCACGCCAAGGCGGGTGATCTTCGCCGTGTCTGCCTTCGTGATCTTGTGGCCAAGCACCTCGACGGAGCCGGTCTTGGGCTTACGTGCACCAGCGATCACGCTCAAACACGTCGACTTGCCCGCGCCGTTGGGGCCAATGATGCCGACGATGCCGACGTTGTCTTCGATCGTCAAGTTGACGTTGTCGATCGCTTTGACACCGCCGAATGCGACGGTGACACCTTCTAGTTTGACGAGTTCTGCCACTTCTTGGGTCTCCTCAGCGGTTTCAGGCGGATAGTTGTGCTTCGAGCTCAGCGAGCACGGGCATCAGGTAGCTACGGAATACGGCGGGGTCTTCAGACATGGGAAAGTGCCCGAAGCGCACCATCTCGACGAGCGTGCCACCGAGACGCTCGGCAGCCTCGCGGCTCATTTCAGTGGTGGCCGAGTAGTCATACTCACCGCTGAACACCCAGAGCGGGCAGGTGGCCTTCTTAAGGTTGCGCCCGATCTCGGGAAAGTCTTCTGAATAGAAGTAGGTGTCGCCCTGGTAGACCGCGGGGCCAGACTGTGCGTAGCCCCAGAGCGTCTGCGAGCGTGAGGCGGTCGGGCTGCTCGGCGCTATGAGCCCGCCCACCCAGCTCGCAAGAAACTGTGAGTGATCGACCTGAATGTGGTTGGTCCACTCGACAAAACGACCGGGGCTGCCGAGGCCGCCTTCGAGCGCAAACGACGCGGTGAACTTCTCACCGTGCACGCTCGCCATGTAGCACGCAATTGCGCCACCCATTGAGCAGCCCATCAGAATCGGCTTGTCGAGCTCGAGCGCTTCCATGACCGCGAGAATGGTCGCCGCGTAGGCTTTGGTGGTGAGGCGGTAGGTCTGCTGCTGCCAATCTGCGGGCGCATCTGAACGACCGTGCCATGGCATATCAAAGGCGACCACACGGTAGCGGGCGCTGAGCTCTTCGTCTTCGAGCAGGTAGCGAAATTGGCGCGAGTCAGCGCCGGCAGTGTGCAGGCAGAGCAGTGTCGTTTCGCCGGTGCCGGCGCTCTCAAAGTAGATGCGGCGGGGCTCACCCTCAACTTCGACGGTCACATAGCCGCCCTGAATCTGGCTGCGGCCGAGCTTCACTGCGGGGTCAGCGTTGCGTGCCGGGCGCGGGGTCTCGGCGACACGAAGCGCCTCGACAATGCGATCAATGAGCGGCGCATACTGCGCCCAGCGCACTCGGTCGCCCTCGATGATCTGCCAGCCGATGGCTGCGCGCATCGCCTGTGCGGTGGTGTAGCCGCGGGGCGGTGGCTCAGCGGTGAAACGGCCCCAATCGTCTGCGCCGATGACATACTCAAACTCTGCGGCGCCAGTGGCTTCAGCAAACTGCAGCTCACGACCCTGAATGGCGACGGCAACACGGCGGTCACCGATTGCAACGTTGAAACGTACGTCTTCGACTGCGGGCAGCCCGTCGAGCGCAACAGCCCCCTGCAGTGTGTTGACTGCTTCAGTACTCAATGAATCTCCTTTGACCTCACGTCGCCCCAGACGGGCTGTAGCTTGCATCTTCACGAACCGCACAAGCGTTCGGTGAGCCGCAACTCTAGATACAATACACAAAATACAAAATACAAACAAGCTGACGTGACGCTCTCGTTATAGAGCAGCCTCTGACTCCCCGCTATGCCCCCATTTGCGTCGCCTGACCTGCGATTTTCTTTCATGTCGACACGCAAAGGGCGGCACGCACCATGATGATGCGTGCCGCCCTTGCATCGAGAAAATGAGTCAGATTAGTAGGTTTCGCGACGGGTGACGTTGAAGTAACGCACCTCTTGGTACTCCTCGAGCCCCTCCGAGCTGCCCTCACGCCCAATGCCCGACTGCTTTACTCCGCCGAACGGCGCAGCAACATTCGAGAGCATGCCCTGGTTGATGCCAACCATGCCGGTCTCAAGCGTCTCAGCAACGTTCAGTGCGCGGTCAAGGCTCTCAGTGAAGACGTAGCCGGCGAGCCCGAAGCAGGTGTCGTTTGCCTGCGCAATAGCTTCTTCTTGAGTCTTGAACCGGGTGATCGATGAAACCGGGCCGAAGATCTCGGTGGTCGTGATCTCGGCGTCTGCGGGCACATCTGCCAGCACGGTGGCCTCGAAAAAGTGGCCGGGACCGCTGACAGCCGAACCACCGGTGCGCAAATCTGCGCCCTTCGCGACAGCGTCATCGACAAGATGCTGCAAGCGCTCGACTGCGCGATGATCGACCACGGGACCGAGCTCAACCTCAGTATTGAGCGGGTTGCCCCGCACCAAACCAGCCATGCGCTCGGTGAAGCCCTCGAGAAACGCGTCTGCGATGCCCTCTTGCACCAAGATGCGGTTGGCCGACACACAGGTCTGGCCACCGTTGCGCATCTTCGACAAGATCACGCCGTCGATCGTGCGCTCGAGGTCGGCATCGTCGAAAATCAGCAGGGGCGCGTTGCCACCAAGCTCCATCGAGCTCTTGATGATGTTCTTGCCCGCGAGTTCCATGAGCGCAGCACCCACCGGCGTCGAGCCGGTGAACGATACCTTGCGCACCCGCTCGTCAGCGAGCACTGCCGAGCTGAACGCCGACGCACTGCCGGTGGTGATCACCTGAATGAGGCCCTCAGGCACGCCGGCCTCTTCAAAGAGCTTGACGGTGAGGTAGGTGGTGAGCGGGGTCAGCGTGGCAGGCTTGACGACCGCGCCACAGCCGGCGGCTAGCGCGGGCGCGAGCTTGCGGGTGGCCATTGCCATCGGGAAGTTCCAAGGGGTGATCAGCACCGAGAGACCCACCGGGCCGCGCAGAGTGATCATCGTCGCGCCACCGGCGGGCGCCTCGCGGTAGCTCCCGCCCGCGCGCAGCGCTTCTTCTGCGAACCAGCGCACGTAGTCGGCTGCGTACTGCACCTCACCGTAGGCCTCGTTAATGGGCTTGCCCATCTCACGGCTCATGACGAGCGCCAGGTTTTCGCGGTTTTCGATGAGCTTCGCGTACACCGCGTGCAGCACGTCTGAGCGGTGGCGCGGGGTGGTTTTGGCCCACAGCTTGCCAGCCGCGTCTGCGAGGCCGACTGCTTCGAGAGCGGTCTCAACCGTGTGGTTCGGAATCGTTGCGATCTGCTCACCGGTTGCGGGGTCATCGACGCCGATGTCACCCTGGGTGCCTGTCAGCTTGCTCGCGGGCACGGCTTCGAGCGCAGTGATCGAACGGGCTAGCAGCTCAGGATTCGCGTGTTCGTAGGCCATTACGGCACCTTTCTTTTATATATAATATATAGACTCAGGGATATCGTACCGCTCTTCAAGGCCCGCGCAAACACCAACTACGGCAACGTGGCCGCGCGAAAGTTGTCACCCTACGACAACGGCATAAGTGTCAGCGGCTGTGCGTAACTATGACTCCGCGTCGTCGTTGTGCTCGCCCAGCCACGGTACCGGGCCTGGCTGAGCCGCCGCACCATCGAACAATAGCGGCAACCTCGGCAACGAGATAGCAGACCCGTCGTCGCGGCGAGCCACCTCGTTGGCCATCGGCACAAACAGGCCGCGATGTTGCAGCTGCGAACTCTGTCTCACCTCATCGATGCCCTGCACGACGCCGACCGGTTGCCCTGCCTCGCGCAACAACTCCGCCGCCTCGTCTCGCGTCATCTCGGCAGCCCAGGCCTCGAACAGCGGAATCACGAGATCGTGCATGCGATCTGCGCGCTTCAGCACCGTGTCGAGTTCGGGGTCAGTCGTCAACTCTGGTCGACCGAGCGCCGCAGCGCAGCGCCGCCACATATCGTCGGTGGGAATCACGAGCGACAGCCAGCCACCATCACCGGCGCGAAACATGCCCACGGGGCTGAACCGGTCGATGCCCCGCGTCGGCACCTCTCCAGTGAACTCGTGCAGGGTCAGTGGCCGCTCAAGAAACGCCGCGGCCACGTCGAACATCGCCGCATCGACGTGACTGCCCTGCCCAGTGCGCGCACGATTCACGAGCGCCATCAAAATGCCGACGGTGCTGTACACCGCGGTCAAGAGGTCGGTCGTGCCCATCGGCGCGAGCGTGGGCGGTCCATCAGCATCACCGATCAAGCTCGCGAGTCCGCTCATGCCCTGAATCACCGAGTCAAACGCGGGCCATGAAGCCGCCTCGCCGCCCGTCACCCCAAACCCGGTAATCTCGCACACGATCAGCCGCGGGTAACGTTCGCGCAGCACCGCGGGTGCGAGCCCCATGCGGCTGAGCGATCCTGGTCGCAAATTGCACACCAGCACATCGGCGCTCGCAAGCAAGCCCTCAAACTTCGCCACACCTTCGGGCGTGTCAAGCGCCAGTTCAACCGAACGCTTGCCGCGATTGTACGACGCAAAACCGCCGCTGATGGCGTCATCACCTTCGCCGATTCGAGGGTCATAATTTCGACGAGGATCGCCTGCGCCAGGCCGCTCAATCTTCGTCACTCGAGCCCCCGCGTCGGCCAGCATCGATGTGCAATATGGGCCCGCGATGAACTGTTCGAGCGAGAGCACCTCGATGCCCTCGAGCAAATGCAGGCCCGCACGATTGTTCCCCACGAATGCACCCCTCAGTTGCAGCTCGGCCCGC
>JAAZHL010000298.1 GCA_012510755.1 Leucobacter sp. | reverse complement strand
CATGCCCTATTACGATTCCCTGCTCGGCATGTTGAGCGTCTGGGCCCCTGATCGCACGCAAGCGCTTGCACGCGCAAGGCGGGCGCTCGCCGAAACTGAGATTGTGGGCATTCACACAACGGTGGGGCTCATGCGCCGCCTGATCGAACTCGACGACTTCGCTGATGCGAGTCACTACACCACCTATATTGAATCAGTACCTGGTTTGTTGGGAGAAACCGCATGACACTACCAGCACACGCCCGATACAGTTGGGGGGCCGACGAGTTTCTGCTCGTTGAGATCGCGCCCGACATGTCGCTCGAGGCAAACTTTGTCGCTAATTCGATGGCGGCAGGCCTCGAAGAGCAATCACTTCCCGGAATCGTTGATATCTGCCCGGCTAATGCCTCGCTGCTGATTCGATTCAACCCAGATGAGCTTGCACACACGGCTCTGCAAGAGACGCTCGAACGGCTTGAAGCTGAAGTGCGTCGTGCCACGGTGCAAGAACTCGAGACTAGAATCATCGAGGTACCCGTCTGGTATGCAGATCCGTACACGGCAGAGACCGTGCAACGGTTTCGGCAGGGCTACCATCAACAGCCAGAAGGCACCGACCTCGACTATGCGGCTGCGGTCAATGGGCTGTCAGGCGCCGAGGAGTTCATCACACGCCATCACGAAACACCGTGGATCGTATCAATGGTTGGTTTCGTTGCCGGGCTACCGTTTCTCTTCCAACTCACACCTCGTGAACGACAACTCGAAGTACCCAAATACCTCAGCCCGCGCACCGACACTCCCCCGCTGACCATCGGCATTGGCGGTTGCTTCACCGCACACTATTCAGTGCGCGGCGCCGGCGGCTACCAGATGCTCGGTATCACCCCCACCCCCATTTTTGATACCGAACAGAAATTGCCTGACTTCTCAGATTTCATGGTGCTCTTTCGAACGGGTGACATCGTCAAATATCGCCCAGTTGATGAGCAGGAATACCGCGCAATCGAAGCTGAAGTCGCTGCGGGCACCTATCGCTACAAGCAAGCGGCTGTCACGTTCACGTTGAGTGACGCGCTTGCAGACCCAGACGGCTATAACCACACACTTTTGGAGGCTCTCAATGGCGCTTGAGATCATCAGCCCTGGGCTGGCAACAACCGTGCAAGACCGCGGACGCTTTGGCTACTATCGCTATGGCATCCCACAGGGCGGCGCGATGGATCAGTACTCGGCAGCACTCGCAAACCGTCTTGCTGGCAACACCCCTGACGAGGCTCTGCTGGAATGCACCTACTTGGGCCCGCAGCTGAAGAGCGATGTTGACGCGGTCATCGCGGTGACCGGGTCTCCGGTCGAAGTACTCGTCGACGGTGAGTCGGTTGCCCAAAACTCGCGCATCGAACTCCGTGCAGGTCAGGTGCTGTCGTTCGGCGTCATCAAAGCTGGCAGCAAGTTCTTTATTGCAGTGGCAGGCGGCATCGATGTGCCCAAAGTGCTCGGCTCACGCTCGACCTACCCGATCGGCAAGATGGGCGGATTTGAGGGGCGAAGCGTGCAGGCAGGTGATGTGCTGCCCGTCGGCACCACGCTCACAACGCCACTCGCACCGCTGAATACGGCACCCGCAGACCTGATACCAACGTTTGAGCGCGAGATGCAGGTGCGTGT
>JAAZHL010000297.1 GCA_012510755.1 Leucobacter sp. | reverse complement strand
GACGCGTCTAGTTTTCATACGGAACGCATTTGGGGGCCGGTAGTGCCTCACGCAACTTTTGGACAGATGAAGTGACGTGGTGCGCCGCCTGGCAGCGCTGGCTGTTCGCTCGGTTGTCGGTTTGCGGGCAAAACCGGCCATTGATTTGCGGGTGAAAACCGGCCACCGCAGATCAGGAGTGAGTTTGCCGCTGGGGATCTCCAAGCACTATGCGTGCTGGAGGTACCCAGCATGGCAAATCATCTTTCTATGGCCAACATTCAAGCGGTCGCCGCACTTCACCGCAGCGGCCATTCCAACCGTCACATCGCCCGCGTTCTCGGCATCAACCGCGAAACGGTCGGTAAGTACGTCGCCCAGATCCAAAACCAGCCAAACCCGCAAACCGGCTCCGGCGATGGCACCGTGCCGTCGATCGCAGCTCAGCCTGCTGGCCCGGCGAGTTCTTGCGAGCCACATCGCGAGCAGATTCTCACTTGGCTCGATGCCGGGCTGTCGATCAAGCGAATCCATCAAGACCTGTGCGTCGAACTCGACTACCAGGGCAGCTACTACAGCGTCTGGCGATTCGTTGCCAGGATTCAAAGCAAGTCACCATTGCCCTTTCGCCGGATCGAAGCCGACCCGGGTGAGGAGCTGCAAATCGACTTCGGCACCGCCGCGCCAATTATCACCGCTGAGGGAAAGACCAGTCGACCCTGGATGCTCAGACTTGTGCTGAGTCATTCGCGAAAGGCTTACAGCGAAGTCGTCCACCGGCAGACGACTGACAACTTCATCGGTGCAATTGAAAACGCCTTTGAATACTTCGGCGGTGTTCCGCGAAGACTGCTCATCGACAATCTCAAAGCGGCCGTTGCCAGGGCCGATTGGTATGACCCGGAGATGCATCCCAAGCTGCAGTCATTCGCGGCTCACTACGGCACGGCCTTCGTTCCCACCAAGCCCTATATGCCACGTCACAAAGGCAAGGTCGAAAGCAGCGTCAAGTACGCCAAGGACAATGCACTCAAAGGACGGACCTTCGAAAGCCTTGAAGAACAGAATCGGTTTCTGTTGGACTGGGAACAAAAAGTTGCCGACAAGCGGATTCACGGAACCGTCAAGGAACAGGTCCAAAAGCGTTTCCTTGAGAACGAGAAAGATGCGTTGCTACCGCTTGCATCTGAGCGCTTCGCCAACTTCAAAGAAGCACGGCGAACTGTCAACCGTGACGGTCATCTGGAAGTCGACAAGGCGTACTACTCGGCCCCGCCAGAGTACGTTGGCCGAAGGTTGTGGGTCCGCTGGGATAGCCGCTTGGTGCGGATCTTCGACGACCGATTCAATCTGATCGCGACTCACAGCAAGTGCGAGCCAGGACGGTTTCGCACGGCAAATCAGCACATTCCCAAAGAAAAGGTATCGGCAGTCGAACGCGGCACCGACGCGTTACTGCGTCAGACCGCGGCCATCGGCCCGCATACCAGAGCGTGGACCGAAGCGATGGTCAACGCGCGCGGCGTCGAAGGTGTGCGGGTACTTGTGGGCATCAAAGCGATCGCCGGAAAGCATCGTGCCGAAGTGATCGAAGAAGCTTGTCGAGTCGCCTTACTTCACAGCGCATTTCGCCTGCGAACGATTCGCATGTTGATCAAGAAGGGGGCTGCGGCCGAGCAGCTTCAATTGGAGTTCATCGAAGAACATCCAATTATCAGACCGTTATCGGATTACTCTCTTTCGTCACTCGTCGATTTCAGGAAGGAACGACAAAATGAATGCTCACCTACGTGAACAACTTCGTCAGCTCAGGCTCGGCGGTCTTGCCGAGTCGTTGGAAGTACGACTGCAGGAAGCCAAGTCAAGTCGGCTCGATCATGCCGAGTTCCTGGAGCTGATCTTTCAAGACGAACTGGTGGTGCGTCGCGATCGCCAGATCGCTCGTCATACCAATAACGCGGGCTTCCGTGAACTGAAGTCACTCGATGAATTCGACTTCGACTTCAACCGCAGCGTCAAGAAGAAAGCGGTCTTTGAACTGGCCGCCGGTGACTTCGTTCGCAAAGGTCGTGACGCAATTCTCGTCGGACCACCGGGCGTCGGCAAGAGTCACCTTGTGCAAAGCATTGGGCGCGAGCTGATCCGCGCCGGCTACACGGTTTACTACCGCAGCATCTTCGACTGCGTGCGTGACTTCTTGCACGACGAAGCGTTCGAGGGGCATGACAAGATCATGAATCGTTACTTGAAACCGGATCTGTTGATCCTCGATGACATGGGGATGAAGCACTTGCCCAAACGCAGCGGCGAGTTCCTGTTCGAGATCATCATGCGGCGTCATGAGCTTCGCAGCACGATGATGACGAGCAACCGTCCGCTGGAGGACTGGGGCAAGCTGATCGGCGACGTGCCCAGCGCAACAGCG
>JAAZHL010000296.1 GCA_012510755.1 Leucobacter sp. | reverse complement strand
TGCCGCAACAGTTCGAGAATCTCAGCCTGCACCGTCACGTCAAGCGCCGTGGTCGGCTCATCGGCGACAATCAACCCTGGGTTCAATGAGAGCGCCATCGCAATCACCACGCGCTGCTTCTGCCCACCAGACAGCTGATGCGGGTAGGCATCAACACGGCGTTCTGGCTCGGGAATACCCACCTTGCGCAGCATCTCAATGGCGCGAGCACGTGCGGCCTTCTTCGAAATCTTCGAATCGTGCGCCCGCAAGCCTTCGGCAATCTGCCAGCCAACCGTAAATACCGGGTTGAGCGCGGTCGACGCCTCTTGAAAGACCATCGCAACATCACGGCCGCGCACGGCACGCAGTTGCTCTGGGCTCAGGCTCAGCACATTGTTCGCATCGCCCCCGGTAGTATTCGCGAGCAGCACCACACCTTGCGTGACCGCGGTCTCGGGCAGCAGGCCGAGCACGGTTTTTGCCGTGACGGTCTTGCCTGATCCTGATTCACCAACCACCGCGAGCACGCTGCGGGGGGCAACTTCGAGAGAGATCTGGTCAACAGCCTTGACGGGCCCTCGGTCAGTTGAGAACGTGACTTCGAGGTCACGAATATCTAGCACCTTACTCATGCACCCTGCCCCTTTGCTTGGTTGCCCTCGGCCTGCCCATCAGCGAACCCAGTCGGGTTTGTCGACCCAACCGGTTCAGGCGCTGCAGCCGAGCCAGACGCAGCAGCCGAAGCGACCGATGTTGACGCCACTGCCCCGGTGCCTGCTTTGGCCCGGCGGCGCACACGCAAACGCGGGTCAGACAGGTCGTTCAGACTCTCACCGGTCAAGGTCAGGCCCATCACGATCAGTACGATCGCGAGACCCGGCCACAGGCTGGTCCACCAGATACCATTTGTCACGTCAGCGACAGCCTTGTTGAGGTCGTACCCCCACTCTGCCGCCGAGTTTGGCTCAATACCGAAGCCCAAGAACCCGAGCCCTGCCAGAGTCAAAATCGCTTCAGACGCGTTCAAGGTGAACACGAGCGGCAATGAACGAGTCGAGTTGCGAAACACATGCTGCACCATAATGCGACGATGCGACGCGCCAATCACGCGAGCAGATTCGACGAACGCTTCGCTTTTGACGCGCAACACTTCACTGCGGACGACCCTGAAGTACTGCGGAATAAACACCACAGTGATCGACAGGGCCGCCGACCAAATGCCGCCCCACAGACTCGATTGGCCACCCGAAATCATGATCGACATCACAATTGCGAGCAGCAACGATGGAAACGCATAGATTGCGTCGGCAATCATCACGAGCACGCGGTCAAGAGCCCCGCCAAGATAGCCCGAGATCAAACCCAGCGCCGTACCCACAAAGATCGAGCTGAGCACCGCGATCACGATGGTCAGCAATGCCGTTCGTGAGCCCCAGATGACGCGTGACAGCACATCGTACCCAGCGATCGTCGTGCCAAACGGGTGAGCGAGCGAGGGCGCTTGTCGTGAACCAAAGTCACCGTCGGGCCCGCTCAACGCGTTGAAGCTGTATGGCGCGATCAGCGGCGCAAACACCGCGAGCACGACGAAAAGCGCTACGAGCACGAGCCCGGTCACCAGCATGGTGCGCTGCAGCCCGACGCTCTGACGAAGCTCACGAATCACTGGCCAAGCGCGCATGCCGCGCTCGCGAGTAGCAACCACAGGAGTGCTGGTCATCTCAATACCTCACTCTCGGGTCGATCAATGCAGCGAGCACATCAACCACAAAGTTCGACAGCGCGACAATCACCGCGAGCATGGCAACAATGCCCTGCACCGCCACAAAGTCACGCGCGCTCAAGTAGTACGCGAGTTGAAAGCCGAGACCCTTCCACTCGAAGGTGCTTTCGGTCAGCACCGCGCCGCCAAGCAACAGCGCAATCTGCAGACCGATCACCGTGATGATGGGAATGAGTGCTGGGCGGTAGGCATGCTTGGTGACCAAACGGTATTCGCTCACACCACGCGAACGACCCGAATCAACATATTCTTGGCCGAGCGTGCCAATCATGTTGGTGCGCACGAGACGCAAGAAGATGCCGGCGGTCATCAGGCCGAGCGTGAGCGCGGGCAGAATTGCGTGCAGCAGCACGTCGCCAAGCACTTCAAAACTCCCAAGGCGAATCGCGTCAATCACATAAAAGCCTGACGGGTTCGCAAGCATCTGAATCTTCAATTCGCTGGCGATCGAGGCACGACCCGATACCGGCAACCAGCCGAGCCAGATACCGAAAATGAGCTTGAGCAACAGACCCGAGAAGAAGACCGGGGTGGCGTAGGTGAAAATTGCGAAGATACGCAGCGCCGCATCGGGCCCGCGATCCCGGTAGTATGCCGCCAACATACCCAACGGAATGCCGACGATGAACGCAACGATCAAGGTGAACGCGGCGAGTTCGAGCGTCGCCGCGCCAAACGTGGTGAGCACTTCGAGCACCGGGCGATTATCGCTAATGGTGGTGCCGAAGTTGCCGGTAAAGATCTGGCCGAGGTACTCAAAATACTGTACGAGGATCGGGCGGTCATAGCCCGCCTCATGCATCCGCTGGGCGAGCTGATCAGGTGGCATGCGGTCGCCGACCGAGGCGGTGATCGGGTCTCCGATGGTGCGCATCAACAGAAACACCATGGTGACCAGAATGAACACGGTCGGAATGATCAGGAGGGCACGCCAAAGTAGGTAGCGCCCAAAGCCGCCACCCGAGCGGCGCTTCTGGGTTGGTGCCTGCTGCGGCACTTCTACGTCGAGAGTCATGATGAAAACAGGCTACAGGGAGGGGGCCCGTTTGGGCGCCCCTCCCTGCTGAAATGCGACTACTTCTTCAGGGTTCCGAAACGGAACTTGAAGGAGGGATCGAGCGTGACGCCTTCAACAGCGTCGACGGCAACCGCAACCTGTGCACCCTGCAGCATCGGCAGCGTTGACAGATCGGCAGCAACCAGATCTTGAATCTGTTCAATCATCGCGGTGCGCTCATCGGCGTCTGGGGTTGCCAGCTGGGTGCGAATGAGTGCGTTGACCTCGTCGTTGTTGTAGTGGTTCGCAAGGAAACCACCATCAAGGAAGAACGGGGTGAGGTAGTTGTCGGCATCTGAGTAATCAGGGAACCAACCGAGCTGGTGAGCCTGGTAGATGTCGGCGGTGCGGTCTTGCGTAAACTGGCCCCACTCGGTCGACTGCAGGTTCACAGTGAACAGCCCGTCAGCTTCGAGCTGAGCCTTGATCTGTGCGTATTCTTCTGCCGAGGCAGCACCGTAACGCTCGCCCGCGTACTGCAGGTTAAGCTCAACAGGCGTCTCAATGCCAGCTGCTGCAAGGCGCTCTGCGGCACGCGCGGCGTCAGGGCCACCGTTGCCGTCACCGTACAGGTCGAGCAGCGACTGCGTTGCGCCAGTCAGGCCCTCAGGCACGTAGCTGTACAGCGGGGTGTAAGTACCCAAGAAAACCTGCTCAGAGAGCTTCTCGCGATCGAGCAGATCGGCAGCCGCCTGGCGAACTGCCAGAGCCTTCGCCTCATCTGCCTCACCGGTCAGCGAGCCGAAGGGCTGAATGCCGAAGTTGAAGACGATGTAGCGAATCTCGCCGCCCGGGCCCTTCACGACATAGAGGCCATCAGTGCTCTCAAACTTCTCAACGTCGGTAGCCGAAAGGCTGCGGAATGCAACGTCGACTGCCTTGGTTTCAATCGCCTGGCTGAGGTTCGACTCACCAGCGAAGTACTTCACGTTGATCTCTTCAGACTCGGGTGCACCCCAGAGCCCCTGGTAGACCGAGTTCGCCTTGTATGAGGCCAGGTTGCCCTTGTCGAAGTTTTCGAGCGTGTACTGACCAGCGAAGGGCTTGCCAGCAACGATGTCGGTGTCGCTGGTTACAGCGTCAGCCGAAAACACTTCTTCGTCAACGATCGGGCCAGCGGGGCTCGAGAGCACCTGCGGGAAGGTCTGATCGTTCTCTGAGAGCAGGTGGAAGACCACAGTGGTGTCGTCGATAATCTCAACGCTCTCAAGGTTTGCAAGCAGGTCTTGCGGCCCATTGGGGTCTGAGATAGCGACGAGTCGATCAAAGGTGAACTTGACGTCAGACGAGGTCAGCTCGTTGCCGTTCGCGAAGGTCAAGCCATCTTTCAGCACCACGGTGTATTCGGTCGGTGCCGTGAACTCGGCCGACACAGCGATGTCGGGCTCAACGTCACTCGAACCGATCGGGTTGTTCAGCAAGAACGGGTACACGTTGGTCATGATGCCGAACGAGCCGTTGTCGTATGCGCCAGCGGGGTCAAGTGACGTGACGACCTCGGTGGTACCGATGATGATGGCGCCACCTGCGGCAGCGCTGTCGCCGCTGTCGCTCGATGCACAGCCCGCGAGTGTCAGTGCACTAGCGGTGGCGAGCGCAGTGACGCTCAGACCGATCCGTGAACGTTTCACTGATCTTCCTCCTTGTTGTTTCCGTTCGGTGACGCGCGGATTGCGCGCTCCGAAACCGGAGATGAATACTAACCAATTCAGCCTAGCCAAAGTCACCAGTTCAACGCACATTTGGTTGTAGATATGCGACACAATCGTGACACAACGCTCAGCTGGCTCACAGATGCGTTCACCTCACTGCGCCCGCGCCCCGATACGCTAGGCGCGTGTCAACAACGCTTTCAAAGGTTCGCCTGCGGTGGGAGATCACGATCGTGCTCGCGCTCTCGCTCGGCGCCTCTGCCGTCTATTCCATCGTCGCGATCGTCGAGCGCGTCACCCGCGAGACGGCGCTCTCATCTCAGACAGCGACCATCAATCGCCCGCTCGCAGAGCGCCCCGCCTTTGATCTCATCTATCAGCTGTTGAGCTTCACCTTTGGCCTCGCACCTGTGGCTCTCGTTGTGTTCTTGGTCTGGCGTGCTCGCCGACCTCACCTCGGTGCGCTCGGGCTTGGCGCCACAGGCACCGTCGCCCCACGCTGGTGGCTGCGCGAGAGCGGTTTCGGCTTCGTGCTCGCTGCCGCCATCGGCATACCGGGTCTCGTATTTTACGTGTTCACCCGAGCAATCGGCATCAACACCACCGTCGTTGCTACCGCTCTCGACGCCCACTGGTGGACTGTGCCGGTGCTTGTGCTCATGGCGCTTAAAGCCGCGCTCGTCGAAGAGCTCATCGTGGTGGCCTATCTCTTTGACCGGCTGCGCAAACTTGGTGTGGGCACCATTGGCATCATTCTTGCGAGCGCCTTGCTACGTGGCACATACCACCTGTACCAAGGATTTGGCGGGTTCATCGGCAACATCGTGATGGGCGTCGTCTTCGCTTGGGCGTACCATCGCTGGGGGCGCGCACTGCCGCTGATCGTCGCACACTGGCTGCTCGACATCGTAAGTTTTGCAGGCTACCCGTTGGCCTTAGCGCTCTGGCCGACGCTGTTCGGGACACCCACCTAGCCCCGCCAGCTCTCGCTTTTCTGCCGGGCCTCTGCCGGCCCCTGCCGAGCCGAGCAGCCGCCAACCCAGCCTCCCTGCCGTAGTCCCGTCCCCCTGCCGAGCCCTACCGAAGCCAAAGGG
>JAAZHL010000295.1 GCA_012510755.1 Leucobacter sp. | reverse complement strand
CGGCGACACAGGCGCCGCCTTCACCGCGATCACCCAGCTCGGCACCGAAACCGCGGTCGTGGTGTTCTTCTGGCGCGACATCGTGCAGATCATCGGCAACTGGTTCCGCTCGCTCACCGGCAAGATCAGCCGCACCGACCCGTCAGCACTGCTCGGGTGGTGGATCATTCTCGGCAGCGTGCCAATCGTCATACTCGGCCTGCTGCTCGAAGACGCCATCGACCACACACTACGTTCGCTCTGGTTCGTCGCCATCGCCCTCATCGTGTTCGGCCTCTTGCTCGGCCTCGCAGACCGCATCGGCAAGCAACAATTCGAACTCAAGCAGATGACCTGGAAGCACGCCCTCATCTACGGCTTCGCGCAAGCGATGGCGCTGATTCCCGGGGTCTCGCGCTCGGGCGGCACCATCACCGCAGGTCGCCTCATGGGCTACACACGCGAACAAGCAGCGCGCTACTCTTTCTTGCTCGCGATACCGGCCGTCTTCGGCTCGGGCGGCTACAAACTCGTCAAAGCGATCGACGAACCAGGCACCGCCCCGATGGTTGGCACGCTGATAGCGACCGTCGTGGCGTTCGTTGTTGCAATCCTCGTCATTAGCGTGTTTATGAAGTACATCACGCGAGGCAGCTTCATGCCGTTTGTGATCTATCGTGTCGCTCTTGGCATACTGATTATTGTGTTGTTGTCTTTCGGGGTGCTCGAACCCAATAGCGCTGCCTCAGCCGTCGCCTCAGCAGGAGCGGCATCGTGAGAACCTGGACCCCACCATCACTGCCAGAACTGCCCGGCCTCGGGCAGCCACCCCGGCTCTTCAACACCGCAGTCGGCACTACGCAGCACCCGCCCCTCGAACAGGGCCGGGCGAGCCTCTACGTCTGCGGCATCACCCCATACGATGCCACGCACCTCGGACATGCGGCCACCTACCTCGCTTTCGACACGATGCTGCGTGCCTGGCGCGACGCCGACATCGAAGTCACCTACGCGCAAAACATCACCGACATTGACGACCCGCTGCTCGAACGCGCGGCCGCAACCGGGGTCGACTGGCGTCAGCTCGCAGACGACCAGGTCAACCTGTTTCGCAGCGACATGCACCGGCTCGGCATGATTCCGCCCGACCACTACGTCGCGGTCACCGAACGCATCGATGAGATCGCTGCGGCTGTCGATCAGTTGTTAGCGGCGAGGATCGCCTACCACGTCGACACCGAAGACGCCGCCGGCAATGACATCTACTTCGACACCCACGCGGCCGAACAGCTCACCGAATGGCGCTTGGGCGACGTGGCACCCTACGACCGTACGCTCATGGCGAGCCTCAGCGCGCAGCGCGGGGGAGACCCGCAGCGCGCCGGCAAACGGCACCCGCTCGACCCGCTGCTGTGGCGTGCCGCACGCGAGGGCGAGCCGTCATGGCAGTCGGTGGTCGGCGAGGGGCGACCCGGCTGGCACATCGAATGCGCCGTCATCGCCACCGAAGCGCTCGGCAACGCCTTCACCGTGCAGGGGGCGGGGCAGACCTCGTGTTTCCGCACCACGAATTCACTGCTGCCCACGCCACCGCGCTATCGGGCACGCCGCTCGCGCACGCCTACTGCCCCGCCGGGCTCATCTCGTACCAGGGCGAGAAGATGTCGAAGTCTCGCGGCAACCTCGTGCTCGTCTCAAAGCTGCTCGCGAACGGTGCCGAGCCGTCGGCGATTCGCCTCGGCCTGCTGGCAAACCACTACCGCAGCGAATGGGAATGGTTTGATGCCGACCTCGTGCTGGCCACGCGGCGACTCGAAGCGTGGCGGGTTGGCATCGCGCGCGACAGCGATGACCCGGCCGATGCACACGAGGTGCTGACAGCACTGCGACAGGCGATGGCGAACGACCTCGACACGCCAGTGATGCTGGCCGTGCTCGACGCTGCGCTCGACCGGGGTGTCGACCAGCCGCAACTGATCGCCGACGCGGTCAGCGCGCTGCTCGGGGTGCAGCTCTAGTTGATGTCGTTCGGCCCTGCAGTGGGGCCAGCACTCGGTCCATCTAGGCCGCTGTCTGGGTCGATATTCAAGAACTTCTCAAACTCGTGCGCGATCGCCTCACCGGTGGTCTCGGGCGCGGTCGCCGCGTCGCGTGCCGCTTCGAGCGAGCGAATATAGCTGGCCATGTCTTCGTCGGTGGCGGCGATGCGATCGATGTTCGCCTCCCACTCGTTCGCTTCATCGATCAGGCTGCCCCGCGGAATTACCACGTCGAGCAGCTCTTCAAGCTTGTCGAGGATCGCGAGCGTCGCCTTCGGCGAAGGGGAGCTGTGCACGTAATGCGGCACCTGCGCCCACAGCGACAGGCTGGGCACGCCAGCCTCGCCAAGCGCCAGATCGAGCACCGTCGTGATGCCCGCGGGCCCCTCGTAGTCGCTGCGCTCGGCACCGGTGCGAGCGCGCATATTGGCGTTGTCGCTGCTAATCGTTGTGACGATCGGGCGCGAGTGGGGCGAATCTGAGAAGAGCGAGCCGATGAGAATCACGCTGTCGATGCCCCAGTCGTCGACAAGCTCGACCACTTCTTCGGCGAAGGCGCCCCAGTCGCGCGCGGGCTCGACGCCGGCGAGCAAGAAAATATCGGTGACCGGGGTGCCGTCGATGCGGCGAATCGTCTCGACGCGGGGCGCATCGGTGTTGCCACTACCGTCGGTGCCAATCGGGTTGGCAGTGCCAATCGGGCCGCTGGCGTCGATCGGGCTGTTCGGGCGGTGCACCGTGCCATACATGCGCGTCTCGGGCCATTCGAGCTGCCTGCGGCCGTTCTCATCGAACGAAACCTTGGGCCGGTGCACTTGAAAATCGACGAACCCGTCAGCGCCGATCACGTGCAGCACCTCTGCATTCAGCAGCTCACCAAGGTGCTGCAGCACGGTGGTGGTTGCCGCGCCAGCATCGCTCCAGCCCTCAAAGGCCGCGATGAGCACGCGCTCGTTTGCGGAATTGTGCGGTGCGTGTGTCATGGTTCAAGACTAGTGCGCCATGCTGTGCAGCTAGACTCGTCGCGATGAATGCTGAGAGTTTAGATGCTGTGCTCTGGGATATGGACGGCACCCTGATCGATTCTGAGCCCCTCTGGTTGCGAGCTGAGCTCGCCATGCTTGAGCGGTTCGGCATTGAAATGACTGCCGCGACCCACGAGCGCTTGATCGGTTCGGGGCTGTGGGAGGCGGCCGAGCACTTTCGTGAGCTCGGGGTGCCGATGCCTGCCGACGACATTGTTGCCGAGTGGGTGGTGAGCGTCACCCAGGGGCTGCACGAGGCACCCCTCGACTGGCGCCCCGGTGCGCGCGAACTGTTGCGGTCGCTGACGGCCGCGGGGGTGCCCTGTGCACTGGTCACCATGTCGACACGCTCCCTGGCTGAGGCGGTTATCGCTTCGCTCGAACCCGGCATGTTTCAGGCAGTGATCGCAGGCGACGAGGTGACATTCGCAAAGCCACACCCAGAGCCATATCTGCTCGGTGCTGCCGCGCTGGGCGTTGAGATTTCACGCTGCGTCGCGCTCGAAGACTCGCCAACGGGGCTGCGGTCGGCTTACGCCTCGGGCGCGGTCGCGGTAGGCATTCCAAACCTGCTGCCGCTCACCGAGGAGCCCTCGCACCAGCTGCTGCCCACGCTGGCCGGGGTCGACGCCGCCGAACTGCGCAACCTGTTTCACGCGGTGCGCACGCAGGTCACCGACAGTGCTATTCACAGCGCCCACAACGCTGACATGAGTGCGAGCACCGCGATCCTCGACCACAACATCGACACCACCCGCCATCTTTCGTCGGCCGAGGAGGCCATGCAATGAGCACCATCCTTCACGAAGGCCCGCAACTCAGTGGGCCATTCACCTTCGGCGACCGCGTGCAATTAACGGGGCCGAAAGGGCGCCTGAACACGATCACGCTCGTGCGCGGCGGCGAGTTTCACAGCCACCACGGAATGCTGCGACACGACGATCTCGTCGGGATCGCCGATGGCTCCGTCGTCACCAACAACTCCGGGGAGCAATACCTGCTGCTGCGGCCGCTGCTGAGCGATTTCGTCATGTCGATGCCGCGCGGCGCCGCGATCGTCTACCCGAAAGACGCGGCCCAGATTGTCTCGCTCGCCGACATCTTCCCTGGTGCACGCGTCGTCGAAGCGGGCGTCGGTTCTGGCGCGCTGTCACTGCACCTGCTGCGTGCCGTGGGGGAGACCGGCGAACTCATGTCGTTCGAGCGACGGACCGAATTTGCCGACATCGCGACCTCGAACATTCATGCGTTCACCGGCAACATTCCCGACAACTGGTCGGTGACCGTCGGCGATCTGCAAGACGAACTCGCCAACCGTTGCGAGCCCGCGACGGTCGACCGGGTGGTGCTCGACATGCTCGCGCCCTGGGAATGCGTGCCCGCGGTCGCACGGGTGCTGAAGCCTGGCGGGGTGCTGATCTGCTACGTCGCAACCGTGACCCAGCTGTCGCGCGTCGCCGAAGAGGTGCGCCGATTGGGGCTGTTCACGCACCCGAAGGCGAACGAAACGATGGTGCGCGGGTGGCATGTCGAAGGCCTGGCCGTGCGCCCAGACCACCGCATGGTCGCCCACACCGGCTTCTTGATTACGGCCCGCCGCCTCGCCCCAGACACCGTGCTGCCGAGCCTCAAACGGCGTGCGTCAAAGAGCGACTTCAGCGAAGACGACGTGGCCGCTTGGACACCCGGCCTGGTCGGTGACGAGCCAGAAGAGTGGAGCGACGAGTCAATCGGCCAGTGGTCGAAAAGCGATAAAGTGTTGCGCAAGAAGGCTCGCGAAGCACAGCGCTTGGCCGATGAGCGCGCCACGGGTGCTGATCATAGCCCGCGCTAAGTTTCGCTCAGATAAGCTAGGTAAGTTGCCGCATTCTTCGAGAGGTTGTCATGCGCCGTCGAGTTCTTCCAATTCTTGCTGTCTCCCTGCTTGCAGGCGCCGCGCTGACGGGGTGCACCACCGCTGGTGCAGCGAATAGTTCAGCAGACCTCTGTGTGCCAGGCATTGGCCCCGGGGCACTACGCGACAGTGTGCGCATCAGTGGCGACAACGCTGAAACGTTCAGGGTCGGGTCGCTCGCTGACGCCGACCTGCTTAACAGCGAGCGCAGCCTCACCGTGGCCGCCGACGACCGCAGCGCAGTCGCTGGCGAAGGCTCGATCGTCACCGGCACTCTCGCTTATGTAGACGCCGCAACCTCAGCAGTCTTGCGCAATTCACCGGAGTTTATGCAGGGCGGCGGCACTGAGGTCTTTCTGGCCTCAAGCGGCGACGTGTTTAGCGCCAGCCTGCTCTGCGCCGCGCCCGGCGACGTCGTGAGCGTGGTGCTGTCTGAACAAGACAGTGCGGGCTTCAACTACATGGGCGGCAAGCTGCTGCTGATCGCCGAGATCACTGATGTCTCGGGCGTGGCAGCCGAGGGCAGGGCGCAGGCGTTGCCGAGCGGGTTTCCGGCAGTGACCACCGACGCCGATGGGCGCCCCGGCGTGGTGCTGCCCCCGCAAGAGGCACCCGCAGATTCGCGCGATGCCGCACGCATCAAGGGCACCGGTGAGGTAGTTGCCGCCGAGCAGATCGTCATTGGCAATGTGCTCTCGGTCAACTGGAGCGGCGATGTGCAGCAAAACACCTGGCAGACCATGGTGATGAGCTTCGGCAGCGAAGAAGCCACCCAGAGCAGATTTCGCGCTGCGCTCACCGGCTACCCAATCGGTTCGCAGGTGGTCGTGATCGACGCGGGCGAGGGCGGCGCAGTCGTGCACGTCGTCGATATTCTCGCGGCAGTCTAACCACGCACGATGGTCGCCTCGTCTGATTCTCAGGCCCGGGTGGCTGCCTCGTCTGCTGCCCAGGCGCGGGTGCCCGCTGAAGAGCGTGTGTTTAGCTTGGTGCTGTCGCTTGTCGCGAGCCCGCAGGGTCTCACGAAGAGCGAACTTTTCGCGAGTGTGCACGGCTATCGGTCGCGGTATCAGCGTGGCCACACCGACCCCGCGCTAGAGCGTCAGTTTGAGCGTGACAAAGAGCAAGTCCGCCAGCTCGGGGTGCCGATCGAGACCCTTGACTCGCCGCTTGAGCCGGGAAATAACCAACTCACGCGATACCGCATCAGCAAGTCGCTCTTGCAGTTGCCCGAACACGTGCAGTTCGATGCTGAAGAGCTGACACTGTTGCGGCTTGCAGCAATGGCGTGGAGCGAGGGCAGCCTCGGAGCCGAAGCCAGATGGGCAAGCATGAAGCTCGCCTCACTCGGGTCGCAGCTCGAATCAACTCATCTGGGCATCGCGCCGCGCCTCGCCATTCCCGAACCTGCGGCAGCACCGTTGCAGCGGGCGATTGACGACACCCGCATCGTGCAGTTCGACTATCAACTGCCTGATCGTGATGCGCCGCTCACGCGCACGGTGGCTCCGTTGCGGTTGCATCGCGATGAGGCGCGGTGGCATTTGATTGCTTTCGACGAGGATCGCGCAGCCTCCCGCGTCATTCTACTCTCTCGCATCGCCTCAGAGGTGCGGGTCACTGCCCGTGCTTTCGAGGCGTCGCTGTTCGATCTGGTCGGCCCAGTGCTCGATGACCTGCAGGCGCTGCGTGCTCGTCAGCGTGTCACCGTCTCGACCCGACCGGGGTCGGTCGCGGAGGCGCGTCTCGCGTTACGCCGCGACGGTGGCGACGGGGCCGTACAGGGCGATTCCAAGGTGGTTGAATCAGACGCTTCTGCGTCTGTCACTTCTACACCCTTAGCTTTTAAGTCCAGTGAATTTTTGCCAGGGTCAGCATTCGAGATCACGACCCTCGACCCACACGCGTTGGCCGTCGAACTTGCGAGTTACGGTGACGAGGTGTGCCTGCAAGCGCCCGCGGAAATTCGTCAGCAGGTGCTGCAATTGCTGACGGTTGTGCGCGACGCACACGCCGTGGAACAGGGCGGTGACTAGCCATGGCTCGCACACTGACCACGCAAGACCGCGTGATGCTGCTACTGTCGCTCGTTCCGTTGCTG